>JANXYT010000247.1 GCA_025355915.1 Holophagaceae bacterium | reverse complement strand
GGTGGATGTAGCGGTCCTGGCGGATGCGGTCCGTAGCCACCCACCAGAGCATGACACCCAGGACTGACAGTCCCGCGATGACGTGCAGCCCGTGCAGGCCGGTCATCGTGAAGTAGAGGCCGAAGAAGACCTGTTCCCCCGGCGGCAAGGTGGCCAGGTGGGGGGAGTTGGGATAGAGCCCGTGGTGAAATTTCGCACCCCACTCGAAGCCCTTGATCACCAGGAAGGTGACCCCCAGAACCAGCGTGGTGCCCAGGAGGGCCAGGGCCCGTTTCTTTTCAGAGCGCTGAACGGCCACGATCGCCAGGACCACCGTGAGGCTGCTGGTGAGCAGCACCACGGTGTTGATGATCCCGAGGGTGGCATTCAATTCTCCACCCGCGTGGTGGAATTCCGCGGGGTAGCGGTAGCGCATGTAGGAGTAGCCGATGAAGAGGCCGCCGAAGAGCACCATTTCTGTCACCAGGAACAGCCACATGCCCAGGCGCGAGCCGAAGTCGTCCCTATGAATGTGTCCGGTCATTTCCCCTCCTGCGGCTCGAAGTGGTAGGGGCCGTGGGTGACGATGGGAATCTCTTCGAAATTCTCGAGCGGGGGTGGGCTGGGGATGGTCCATTCGAGGGTCACTCCGCCCCAGGGGTTGTCCTCGGCCTTGGGGCCCCGGAAGAGCGCATAGAGCAGCGCTCCGAAGAACATCAGCAGGCCCAGCACCAGCAGCCAGCTGCCCACGGTGACCACCACATGCATGGTGTGGAACTGGGGCAGGTGCACGTAGTAGCGCCGGGGCATGCCCATCACGCCCAGGATCAACATGCCGAAATAGAGCATATTGAACCCGACGAACATGGGGAACCAGGAGGCGTAGATGGCCTTCTTGGAGTACATCTTCCCAAACATCTTGGGGAACCAATAGAGCAGGGCGGCGAAGAAGCCGAATCCCGTCCCCCCGAACATCACGTAGTGGAAGTGGCCCACGATGAAGTAGGTGTCATGGAGGTGCACGTTGACGGCCAGGGCCCCTTGCATGACACCGGTGAGACCACCGATGGCAAAGAGGAAGATGAAGGTCAGGGCGTAGAGCAGGGGCGGCTGAAAGTCGATGCTGCCCTTGTAGAGGGTGCCCACCCAGTTGAAGACCTTGATGGCGCTGGGCACCGCCACGATCATCGTCAGCAGCGAGAAGACCAATTGCGCGACATTGCTCATGCCCGAGGTGAACATGTGGTGGGCCCACACCAGGCTGCCCACCCCGGCGATGGCGATGCTGGAAAAGGCAATGGCTTTGTAGCCAAAGATCGTGCGCTTGGCAAAGGTGGGAATGATCTCGGTGATGGCACCCATGGCCGGCAGGATCATGATGTAGACGGCTGGGTGGCTATAGATCCAGAAGAGGTGCTGGTAGAGCAGGGGATCGCCACCCTTGGACGGATCGAAGATGCCAATGCCGAAAAACCGTTCAAGGATCACCAGCACCAGGGTGATCGCAATGATGGGGGTGGCCAGGATCTGGATCCAGGCGGTGGAGTAGATGGCCCAGCAGAAGAGGGGCATCCGGAACCACGTCATGCCGGGTGCCCGCATGCGGTGGATGGTGGTGATGAAGTTGATGCCCGTGAGCATCGAGGAAAAACCCAGCACGAAGGCCGCGAACACCGCCAGCGAGACATTGGTGCCGGTCTTCAGGCTGAAGGGGGCATAGAAGCTCCATCCCGTATCCGGTGCACCGCCCCCGGTGAAGAGCGAAAGCACCGCCAGGATGGCCCCGGCCATGAAGAAGTACCAGGAGGCCAGGTTCAGGCGCGGGAAGGAGACATCCTTGGCGCCGATCAGGATCGGCAAGAAAAAATTCCCGAAGACGGCGGGCAGGCCGGGGATCACGAACAGGAAGATCATGATCACGCCATGAACCGTGAACAGGGCGTTGTAGGTCTGGGCGGTGATGAGCTTCTGGAAGGTGGTCAGCTGCACCAGGCGCATCACGAATCCGATCCCCATGGCGATGAGGAAGAAACTCGACATCGCGTAGAGGTAGAGCAAGCCGATGCGCTTGTGATCCGTGGTGGTCAGCCAGGCCAGCAGGCCCTTGCGCGCTCCGGTGTCCACGAGGTAGCTCGGCTGGGCGGTGGCTGCTTGCATGCTCATGGGCGCTCCTCTGACTTGGTCTTGCGTGCCCGGCGGGTGAGCGCGAACACGAAGATCAGCGCCGCCAGGATGATGACTGTGGCACCGATGGTCGTGGTGTTCAGGACGTACCTGCGTCCGGCGGGATCATAGCTGAAACAGAACTTCAGGAACTTGTTGATGGTGGGCTGGGCCTCGCCCCGGGCCGACTCCTGGGCCGCCATCTGCAAGTCGGCGGGCAGGTAGGCGGTGCCGTACATGTAGCGGGTGACCTGGCCCTTGGGGCTGATGAAGATGATGGCCGCAGCGTGCACGAAATCATTATTCACACGCTTGTATTTGAAGCCCACCGCATCCGCCAGAGCCTTGGAGGTGGCGCCGGGCCCAGTGAGGAACCGCCAGGCGGTGGGCGGGAAGGGGCGGGTGATCTCGCCCAGGTAGTTGATGCGCTTCTGGGCGGCGACTTCGGGCTCGTCCCGCTCGTCGAAGCTCACCGTGAGGACCTGGAAATCCTTCCCGGGAATGGCCTCGGTGCGGTTCAGCACTTCGGCTACGCCGCTGAGTTGCGGGGTGCAGATGCCGGCGCAGCGGAAGTAGTTGAGGGTCAGGATCGTGGGCTTGTCGATGAGTTGGCGCAAGGTGACGGGCTTGCCGTCCTCGCCCTTGAATTCCAGGTCGAGGGGGATGGTGGCGCCGAGCTTTTCGTCGATGCCCACCTCCTCGGGCTGGAAGGTGGGGGCCAGAGTCTGGGTGGTCGCCTGAGCAGCGGGCTGGGCCGTCAAGGGGGCTGGTAACCCAGCCAGAGCGGAGAAGACGAGGGCGAGAAGGAGCCGCCGAAGCGAAGGGGTGGTCATGGGGCCTCAGCGGATGGTGGAGGCAGGAGGAGTGGCATGGGCTTCCGCGTATTCACGGCAGAGGACAGTCACGGCTCGGGCCACAGGAATGCGGTTGGGAATGATTTCCCCAGCGCTGGCGAAGAGCTTTTCCAGGGCAGCGATGGCCTTGGGATCGCTGGCGCCGTGGTTGAAGGCACCCAGCGATTGGACGACATGAGCCAGGGCCATGCGGTCCTTCTTGGTGAGGTAGTTGTAGGACACCATGGAACTGCCCTTGATGCCCTCGTCCAGCGTCCGGTAAATGTCTTCGAGGCGGGTGCCGTTCTTCCAGGCGGCCTGCTCGGTGAAGTTGCGGGGCTTGGGCGTGAGGCCCAGGCCGCCGGGGCCGTCCCCCTTGCCATCGGGCCCATGGCAGGTGGCGCAGGTCTGGGCGTAGACGGCCTTGCCCCGCGTCATCAAGGTTGCATTGGGGGTCAGGACGGTCTTGGGATCGATGGGCGGGATGACCTCCCGGGGCATGGCAGGGTAGTCCGTGGGATCGAGCCACCCGGTTTCGCCCTGGACCGCCTGCACCTGGGCGTCGGGCAGGGTGTGGGCCTGGTAGCGCAGCCCGGGCACCACGGTGAAGCCGAAGAAGGCCACGATGCTGAGGAAGCCGAGCACCGCCAGCAGGGCGGAGGCGAGGCGTTTCAGCTCCTCGGGGGACAGGTAGTCGTTGAGCTTCATAGGCGGAACTCCAGACCCTCGCGAAGGAAGGGATCGCCGACGGGCATGTCCTCGCCCTTCTCCATGGCGCTGCGGAGCCAGAGGAGGATCCCACCCAGGAAGAAGAGGGCGAAGCTGAGCTCGGGCCAGCTGAAGAAGGGCTTGGCGCCGAGCACGGGGAAGATGAGCCAATACATGTCCAGCACGTGGGCCCCGAGCATCAGGTAGGCCACGCGGCGCAGGCGCTTCGGATCCTTCTTGGAATCCCTCGTCACCAGCGCGAAGAACGGCAACACGAAGTGCAGGGAGGCCAGTGCGATGGTGAGGACCCGCCAGGAACCGGCCAGGCGCACCTTGTAGTAGATGACCTCATCGGGGAAGTTGGCGTACCACATCAACATGTATTGGGCGAAGCCGATGTAGGACCAGAACACGGTGAAGGCGAAGAGAAAGGCGCCCAGGTTGTACAGGTGGTCGCCCCGCACGCCCTCCAACCGGCCCTGGCCCTGAAGGTACAGCACGGACAGCGTCGTGGCGGCGAGGCCGCCGAGAAAGGCCCCGGCGAAGATGTAGACCCCGAAGATGTCGCTGTACCACTCCGGTGTGAGTCCCGATAGCCAGTCGAACGCCACCAGGGTGATGACCAAGGCGAAGATCGCCATGAAGGCCGGGGCGAACTTGCGGGCGCGGAAGTTGAAGGCGGGATCCTTCGTGGTGTCCTGCTTCAGGGACCCGCCCACCAGCACCCGCAGACCGAGGACGCAGAGGCCGAAGGCGATCAGCGTGCGGACGGAGAAGAAGGGCAGGCTGAGCCAGAAGGCCTTGCCGGCGAGGATGGGATGGGAGGCTGCCTCGGGCCGGGAGCCGGGGTAAAGCACCGGGAGGGCGCAGAGGGCGATGAGCCCCACGGGGATGGCGGGCAGCAGCAGGGTGGCGAGGAGCTCCGGGATGCGGCGGATGGGCACGCTCCACTTGGCGTTCACCAGGTGCTCCAGGGCCACGATGAAGAGGGCGCCGAGACCCAGGGTGAACATCAGGACGAACCAGAGCACCCAGTTGGCCCAGAAACGCTGGGGGCCCGCGGCGACATAGCTGGCGAGGACGCCCACGGCGCCAAGGGCCACGGCGCCCCAAAGCACGGTGGAAGCGTTCTTGGTCGGGCTCATGGGATTCTGGCTCATGGATTGGCCACCTTCAGGTCTTCATCCTTGGCGTTCTGGGCGCGCTGGAGGGCGCGCACGTAGTGCACCACAGCCCAGCGCTGCGTCTCGGTGAGATCCGCGGCATGGGCGGGCATGGCGTTCTTCCCGTTCACGATGGCCCAGTAGATCTTGCCATCCGGGTAGTCGAGGAACAGCTGGGCCTGCAGGTTGGCGGGCTTGCCACCGTAGGCCGCGGTCAGGCTGCCCACGCCATTGCCGATGGCGCCATGGCAGACTTCGCAGCGGTTCGTGTAGGCCTTGCGGCCCACGGCGAAGACCTCCTTGGTGCGAGGCAGAGGGTTCACCAGGGTGGCCGCAGCCTCCTGGGTTCCTGCGGCGGCGGGCAGGTGTCCTCGCGCCACGGTCCCCGCCACGGGCAGCTGCATGCCGTGACCATCCTTGAAGAAGGTGGAAGGCATCTGGGCGTTGAGTCGCGGCTGCTCCTGCATGTGCTTCATGGGGGCCAGCAGGGGGAACCACTTGATGGTCAGGAACATCACCAGGCCCGCCACCAGGCAGGCCGTGAAGATGCCGCCGGCGGTGCGCAGGATGAAGTCGCTCGTCAGGAAGGGGCTGCGGTCGGGGGCGGGGAGGATTTCGATTTCCAGGGCCCCCGCGTCCCGAAGGGCCTTGGCTGCGGCGGCGCTGTCGAAACTTTCGCTCTCGGCTTCGATGGCCAAGGCATAGCGGTCGCGGGTGATGCCCGTGATCGATTTGGAGGACAGCACCGGGTGCCCAAAGAAGGGCAGCTTGTTCAACAGGAAGAGCATCCCCAGACCCGCCGTGAAGGTGGCAAAGAGCACCGTCACTTCGAACATGATGGGAATGAAGGCTTCCCAGGAGGCGGGCGACTTGCCGCCGGTGACGATGGGGTAATCGATGGCGCTGATCCAGTACTGGGCACCGAAGGCCGTGATGGCCCCCAGGATGCCCATGACCAGCACCATCCCCCCCAGGGGCGACCGGCGCAGGCCCAGGGCCTCGTCGATGCCGTGGATGGGGTAGGGCGTGTAGGCCTCCACGGTGCCGAGCTTGGCGGCCCGCACCGTGGGGATGGCCTTCATCAGCGCATTGGGCGTGTCGAAGAGGCCGAGGACGGAGTACGACGTCTCAGACATGGTGGTCATCTCCATGGTGAGAGGGCTGTGCATCGGGCAGGATCGCCTTCACTTCGGTGGTGGCGATGACCGGCAGCACCCGGGCGAAGAGCAGGACCAGGGTGAAGAAGATCCCGAAGGTGCCCAGCAGGATCCCGAAGTCCACCATCGTGGGCCGGTAGATGCGCCAG
>JANXYT010000213.1 GCA_025355915.1 Holophagaceae bacterium | reverse complement strand
GCCTCTTCCTCACCCAGGAGACCTGCCAGAAGCACCTCACCGCCGGCGCCAAGAAGGTCATCCAGAGCGCCCCCAGCAAGGACGACACGCCCATGTTTGTCTTCGGGGTGAACGACAGGACCTATGCCGGCCAGGCGATCATCTCCAACGCCTCCTGCACCACCAACTGCCTGGCCCCCGTGGCCAAGGTGCTGCACGATGCCTTCGGCATCAAGCGCGGCCTGATGACCACGATCCACGCCACCACGGCCACGCAGAAGACTGTCGATGGCCCCAGCAACAAGGACTGGCGCGGCGGACGCGGCATCCTGGAGAACATCATTCCCAGCAGCACGGGCGCGGCCAAGGCCGTGGGCAAGGTCATCCCCGAACTGAACAAGAAGCTCACGGGCATGTCCTTCCGCGTGCCCGTCTCCGATGTCTCCGTGGTGGACCTGACCGTGGAACTGAACACGGCGACCACCTACGAGGCCATCTGTGCCGCCATGAAGGCCGCCTCCGAGGGCCCCATGAAGGGCGTGCTGGCCTACACCGATCAGAAGGTCGTCTCCACGGACTTTCGCGGCGAGAGTTGCACCTCGGTCTTCGATGCCGAAGCGGGCATGGCGCTGGACGGCACCTTCATCAAGGTGGTGGCCTGGTATGACAACGAGTGGGGCTACTCCAGCAAGGTGCTGGAAATGGTGCGGGTCATCGCGAAGTAACTCTCCACCACCCGGTGGATGATTCACCGCCGAGAACACCGAGAAGGGCTTCCTTCTTCGTGCGCTCGGCGGTGGTGTTTACCGCCGGAATCGCCGATATCCTGAGGATCGATTTCGGCTTCAGGAGCCCCCATGTTCAAGTCCTTCGTGCTGCTCGCGGCCCTGGCCGCCCTCACCTCGGGCCATCCGGCGGGCGCGCAGGGGACCTTGGTCGCCCTGGTCCAGGTCCCGGCCGATCTCCCCACGGGGGAGCGCTGGCTGAAGCATTTCCGCGAAGACTTGCTGCCCTTCTGGAACGTCCCGGATGCCTGGGGGAAGCCCCGGGGCGACTTCCCCACCTTCCGCGGCAACGACGGCAAGGTCGTGGATTGGGCGAAGCCGCCAGAGGAACTGGCCACGGCGCCGGGCTGGATCAAGGAGCACTTCGGCCGCGAGTACGTGCGCATGAAGTCCCGCCAGACCTACTTCTACGGAGTGGCCTACCACCTGACGGGCGATCCGAAGATGCTGGAGCTGGCCCGGGACGGTGCGGCCTTCCTCCGCAGGCAGGCGCTGGACCCCAAGACCGGCAGTGCCGTCTCCTATTGGGACAAGGGGGTGCCCCAGCCCGAAATTCTGGCCCGTACGACCCAGGACCTCGCCTACGCCGAACTGGGCTTGGCCATGTACTACTACCTCACCCGGGACGAGGCCGTGCTGCGCGACATCAAAAAGCTGAAGCGGCACATCTTCTCGCAGTACTGGAATCCCGAATGGCAGGCGTTGCGCTGGGTGAAGCAGGAATCTCCGGACGGCGAACACCTCCGCCAGGAACTGGTGGCCCAGCTGGATCAGGTCAACGCCTACATGCTGCTGCTGACACCCATCCTGCCCGCGGCGGACCGCAAGGAGTGGACCGCTGACCTGAAACGCCTGGCGGATGTGCTGGTCCGGGACTACCACGACGGGGAGCGCCATCTGTTCTGGGGCACCCTCCACGACCCGGCCCAGAAGAAGCTGGGCTCGCGGCACACGGACTTCGGCCACACGGCCAAGGCCTACTGGATGCTCGAGCGCATCGGGCGGCTCACGAAAAACCAATCCCTGGTGGACCTCGCCACCACCGGGGCGAAGGCCGTGCTGCAGCAGGCCTACCTGCCGGACTCCGGCACCTGGGGTTCGCGGTTGCGGCCGGACGGCACCGTGGACACTGGCAAGCAGTGGTGGATCTACGCCGAGCTGGACCAGCTGGCCGGAACCCTCGCTCTGAGCGATCCGGCCCAGGCCGCGCCCCTGCCGCGCACGGCGGATTTCTGGTTCCGGCGCATGGTGGATCCCGTGAACCACGAGGTCTGGGGCGGGGCGGGCGGCCCGGACTTCGAGCCCTGGCAAGGTGCCAAGATCCACCAGTGGAAGAGCGGCTACCACTCCGCCGAACACGCCCTGGTGGGCTACCTCACGGCCCAGGCCCTGCGCGGCCAGGCGGCGCACCTCTACTTCGCGCCTCCCAGTGCCAAGGCAGACCTTCGGCCCTACCTCTTCGAGGGAACCATCACGAACCGCACCAGCCAGCCGCTACCTGGGTTCCCGGGACGGCGGAAGGTGGACGTGGCCTTTCTGGGACTGCGCTGAGCCCCGTCAGCCGGGCTGCACTCGCAAAAGAAAGGGACAAGATTGAACCGCAGATGACGCAGATGGCCGCAGATGCAGGCATGGGTCGGGGTGCCATCTGTGAAATCTGCGTCATCTGCGGTTCATGATTTCTTCTCTCTTCGATCGCCCTCGGCAGGGGTCACTTCCGAAGAATGGCCGAGATCAGGGGTTGGAGCGTGACGGTGCTGACACCCGCCGTGGTGACGACCGATACGCCCGTGGGCACGGCGATCGCCGTGAGGCCTGCCTGGGCGCCGTCCGCCAGCAGGGCCGCCGTGCTGAGGTCCGCGTCCACCGTGAACGACTTGGCCGTGGTGTCGGCGTTGTGGAAGACGTAGTAGGCGGTGCCGTCCGTGGCCACGGCCTTGTAGCCGAAGGCCAGGGTGGTGCTACCGACCCCGCTGGGGTTGATGGCGCTCAGGTTGGCGGCGCGGGTGGCGTCCGGCAGGCGGAAGGCATTGGTGCTCTTCCGAAGCGCGATGAGCCCCTGGACGTAGGCGTAGAGCTGGTAGCCGTGGCTGGTGGTGGCGTAGTTCGTGAACCCGCCGGTGATCGGATCACTCGCGTAGACGTTGGACCACTTCACCAGGTTGATGGCGTCGGAGGCGTTGTAGGAGTTGTCCACGAAGGAGCGGATCAGGTTGGACTTGGTGTTCGGGCCGCCAGCGGTGGTTTCCTTGGTCCGGAACATCTCGTCGCCGGCATGGATGAAGGCCAGGCCTTGGGAGGTCAGCAGTACGGCGTAGCCCACCTTGGCCCGCTTGAGAATGTCCGCGTCCCCGGCGGCGTTCTTGGGCGCATCGGTGGCCATGGCCAGGACGTCATAGAGGCAGAGGTTGTCGTGGACCGTGAGGTAGCTGACCACGTTGTTCGTGGATCCCGGCGCGAAGGCGGGGTTGCTGTTGGTGGGGAGTCCCGCGATGTTCGAAAAGAGGTTGGCGGCGTTCTGAGCCGACCCCGATAGGAAGGCGGCCGCACCGTCACTGGGATAGCCGTTCTTGAAGATCTGCCGGTAGCTGTCGGAGAACATGGAGACGTTCAGCCCATTGAACAGGGCCGCGTTCCCCTGGTCCGCCCCGGCGGTGAGGTCCCCGATGTAGTCAGTCGCCGGGCCGCTGTAGAAGCCGTTCCAGCCCTCGCCAAGAAAGATCACCTTCGGATTGAGCGCCCTGGCCGCGGCATAGGCAGCCTTGATGGTCTGGGCATCCATAACGCCCATGAGATCGAACCGGAAGCCATCCACCTTGTACTCACCCACCCAGTGGACGATGGAATCGACGATGAGCTTCCGCACCATCTTGGCCTCGGATTTCACATCCTGGCTGCCGGCGCCGTTCCTAGAGGTGGCGCGGTAGTAGTAGCCCTGGATCCCCGAATCGCCCAGCACCTTGTTGTTGGCCGTGTGGTTGTAGACCACGTCCAGGAGGACGCCCATGCCCTGCTTGTGAATCTCGTTGATGAGGGTTTTCAGTTCGTTGATCCGGGCGGTGGGGCTCGTCGGATTTGCCGAGTACATGCCCGTGGGCGTGAAGTAGTTCTGGGGGTCGTAGCCCCAGTTGTAGTTGGCGCCTGCGGTCTGGCTGGGGTTCAGTTCCCGGGTTCCGATCTTGGTCTGGTCGTAGGTGTAGTTCTCCAGCGGACAGAGCAGCTGGACGTGGGTGACGCCCAGCTTCTGGATGTGCGGCAGCAGGTCGACGAGGCCCTTGTAGGTCCCCCAGGGGCGCCCGGCGGCAAAGCCGGTGAGGGCCGGGTCCACCGTCAGGTCCCGGATGCCAGCCTCGTAGACAATGGCATCGCGGTTGGAGGCGAAGGCGAAGGGCGCGGGGGTGGCCCCGTCCATCCCCTTCATCTTGGAACCATCGAAGTAGTAGGAGGCCTCCGTATACGGTGTCCACCCGCCATCGGGATCCACGGTCGAGGGGTTGACGATGGCGCCCTTGCCAATGGCATCGCCCGGGATGACGGCGCCGTTGGCATGGACCCACTGGGCCATGGACTTGGCGTAGGGATCCAGCACGTAGTCGCTGCCGACCTTGTAGACGTAAAAGGCCTGGGTGGGAATCGCCTGCGTGCCCGTGGTCCAGATGCCGCCGGTGCCCCGGATCATGGCCTGGGTGGCCGCAGGGGCGCTCAGGGCGTCGTTCCATCTGGCGTAGAGGCAGAGGGTCACCGAACCAGCGTTGGGGTTCCAGTAGTTGAAGGTGACGCTGGTCCCGCTGACGATGGCCCCCAGCGGGTTGCTCGGGATTTTGTAGTAGGCGGGGTCCGCGGGCGGGGTGGCGTTGGGATCGCTGTCGAGGGCCAACGGAGCGGGCCCCGGAGGCGTGGAACCGCCTCCCCCGCCACCGCAGCCCGGGAGCAGCCCCAGTCCCGCGGCCAGGATGAAAGCAAGGAATCGGGTCATGGGACCTCCCTTTCGGAACAAGCCAGCCCTTCAACCGGGGAAGTCGCGAGGTGCTCGGACCTGAAACCTGCCTAGCGAGCGGTCCGCCTGTACATCCGGGTGTAGTACTCGTCGAGCATCCGCTGGACGCCAAAGGCCTCGCGGGTGCTTTGGATGGAGGCCACCATCAGGTCCACCCAGGCGTCGCGGCGCTCGTAATAGGTGGGCAGCACCGCGTCGGCGAGGACCTTCTTGAAGGCCTTGAAATCGTGCTTGTCCAGGACGGCTTCGTCCTCGCTTTCGAAGCCATCGCCGAACTGCCAGCCATTCACGCCATGGTCACAGGCTTCGGGCCACCAGCCGTCCAGGATGGAGAGGTTCAGCACCCCGTTCATGGCAGCCTTCATGCCTGAGGTGCCGGAGGCCTCCTTGGGGCGGCGGGGGTTGTTCAGCCACACGTCGGACCCGCGGGTGAGCATGCGGCCGATCTCCATGTCGTAGTTCTCGAGGAAGACCACGCTGTTCGGATACCGCTGGGTCATCTCCAGGATGTTCTCGACGATCCGCTTGCCGTTGTCGTCCAGCGGATGCGCCTTGCCGGAAAAGACGATCTGCAGCCGGCCGGTCTTGAGCGGGGGTTCGATGAACTTGCGGTCGGTGAAGATGAAGTTGGAACGCTTGTAGGGGGCCGCGCGGCGGGAGAAGCCGATGACCAGTTGATCGACGTCCAGCTTGACGCCGGTACGCGTCTCGACGAACTGGATGAGCTTCTTCTTGTTGTCCTGGTGCGCCTTCCACAGAGCATCCTTCGCCTTCTTCGAGCCGTCACAGGCCGCCGACAGGTCGAGCATCCGCTGGTCCACCCAGGTGGGACGGTGGATGGCGTTGGTGATGCCAATGATCTCGCTACGCCCCTCCACCTTCTTCCACATGGTGTTCGCCGTGATGCGATGCAGGTCCGCCACGGCGTTCGAGATGCGGGAGAGCCGCAGGGCGCCCACGGTCATGTTGAAGGGGCTGCCGCCGAGCTGCTTGAGCTGGGCCTTGGTGAGGCCGAGGTTGGCGCCCAGGTACAGGAAGCGGTCGATGGGATGGGACTCGTTGCCCTGGACGATGGGCGTGTGGGTGGTGAAGACCACGTCCTCCCGGGTCTTGGCCCAGGCCGCCTCGAAG
>JANXYT010000199.1 GCA_025355915.1 Holophagaceae bacterium | reverse complement strand
TCCAGCGGCCCTTCGAAAGCCGAGAGGTGAAGGGCCAGCCCCCGGAACTTGGTCTCGAAGCCCTTGGGCGCGTCGAACGTCCTCGAAGCCTCCGGCACAGGCGCAACCTCAGCCACAGATTCTGGGGGTTCCATGGGGGTTTCAGACATGGGTCCATTCTAGCCGGGTCGAAAGGCCTGGGCACCCCACCGAAAAAGCAATTCAAACCACCGATGAACACCGATAATGATGACCTTATTTTTCATGCGGTTATCGTGTTCACCTGTGTTCACCTGTGTTCACCTGTGTTCATCGGTGGCAAATCATTTTCCTGATTATCGGTGAGACTCCACTTGAGGAGCAGGAAACCGTAGATGCCGCAGCTGACGCAGAAAAGGCCTTGGGTCCACAGATTCCACCGATTCACACAGATTAAAACAGGGGCCGAGTTCCGCTTTGGGGGCGGTGCTTCGTGAGCATGGGCTCCAGTGGGGGCGCCAGGGCCGCATCTTTCTTGAGGGGTGCGGCCCTGGCGCCCCCACTGACCTCCGGCAAAGCCGGAGGCCGCCTTCGGCGGGCCCATGCGCGTTGGGTCGGCGCCAATCTGTGAAAATCTGTGAAATCTGTGGTTCCCGCTTTTGGGCTTGAAAAGAATCAGGCTGAGGGTCGCCGATAAGCGGGATCATTTTTTGGTTATCTTTGTTCCTCAACCCAAGCCCTGGCACCCACCCACCGTGTCGCCCGGAGATTGATCGGTAGCCAGGTCGCAATCACAAGCCACAATGAACAGCTATGGCGCGCCCCCCTGTCCTCCCCGGCCCCCGTCCCGCTTGGCTGAAGATCCGCGTGCCGGCGCCGGAGGTGGTGGCTGAGGTGGAAAGCTTGATTCGCGAGCAACGGCTGGTGACGGTCTGCGAGGAGGCCCGCTGCCCCAACCTGCATGAGTGTTGGGGCATCCACCGCACGGCCACCTTCATGCTCATGGGCGATATCTGCACCCGGCACTGCGGGTTCTGCAATGTGGGCAAGGGCCGCCCTGGAGAACTGGATCCCGACGAACCTCAGCGGGTGGCCGAGGCGGTGGCCCGCCTGGGGCTCAAGTTCGCCGTGGTCACCTCCGTGAACCGCGACGACCTGCCCGACGGTGGTTCAGCGCATTTTGCGAAAACCATCCAATGGATCCGCACCCTCTCGCCCCGCTGCGGGATCGAGGTGCTCATCCCCGATTTCCGGGGCGACGAGCCAGCCCTGCTCACGGTGCTGGAAGCCCGCCCCGATGTGCTGAACCATAACGTCGAGACGGTGCCCCACCTCTACCGCCGGGTCCGGCCGGATGCCGACTATAGACAAAGCCTTGAGCTGCTGCGCCGGACGGCGGATTGGCGCGATGTCCACGCCCCGGCCATGCGGGTGAAAAGCGGCATCATGGTGGGCCTGGGCGAAACGTCGGAGCAGGTGCTGGCGCTGATGGCCGACTGGCGGCTCAGCCGCGTCGACATCGCCACCATCGGCCAGTACCTGCCGCCCTCCGAGCTGCACCTGCCCCTGCACCGGTTCGTGGAACCCGCCGAGTTTGACAGCTACAAGCAGAAGGGGCTGGACATGGGCTTCCAGCGCGTGGAATCCGCACCGCTCGTTCGATCCAGTTATCACGCCGGGGATGGCTTCGGGGGCTGACGCCCCCGAAACTGGAAACCCCTGTTCCGCTAAGCGTGAGCGTGATCGCCCGCCCCGAGGAACTGCTGCTCGAAAGCTGACCAGTCCAAGGTCCCCGTTGCCTGCGGGCCATTGGGGGTGCGCAGCCGTGTGATCTCTTCCTGGTACCAGTCAATGACGGGTTTGCCGATCTTCAGTGAGGCCAGTTCGTTGGCCAGGTCGCTGGGAGTCATCAGGCAGACCCAGCCGCGGTCGTAGGGGCTGTGGATGAGTTCGCCGGGATCGGTCTTGAGCCCGGCGTTGTCGTGCTCGATCCGGCCAGTCAGTGGCGCGGCCACGTGGACCAGGCCCGTGACGCCCTTCAGGGTGAAGAGGGTCTCCCCTTGCCGCACGGTCTTGCCCCGCTCCGGCAGGACCACTTCCTTCACGGTGCCGAGGGCCTTCCGCATGAAGTCGTCGATGCCGATGCGGACCTGGCCTTCTGGCTCGATGCGTACCCAGGCGTGGCCGGACGACAGGAAGGCCCCACCCGGTACGCAGTATTCGGAGGCGGGCATCACTTCGGCCATTTCGGGGGCCACCACGCGGACGCTGGGTTGACGGGCGGCTTCAATCCGAGCCTCACGCTTGATGAGCAGCTTCTTCGCGAACTCGCTGAGTTCGTCGGCGGTGAAGGGTTTCTGCACGTACTCGCAGGCGCCGTGCTTGAGCGTCTCGACCGCCGTCTCGATGCTGCCATAGCCGGTGATGACCACCACGTCCACGTCCGGCCGCAGGTGATTCACGGCCTTCACCACCTCCACGCCGTCCATGTCCGGCATCTTCAGGTCGGTGAAGACGAAGTCGTAGTCGTTCCGCTGCACCAGGCCAAGCGCTTCGGGGCCATGCTCTACCGTATCCACGCTGAAGCCTTCCAGCACCAGGATGCGGCGGAAGGAATCGAGTACCACCGCTTCATCATCCACAGCGAGAATGCGGGCCCGGGGGTGGGGGACTGCGACCCGCTTCAGGCTTTTCGCCTCATGGGTGAAATCGAGGCGGATGGAGGTATTGAGCACCGCTTCGCGGGCCTGACGCTCCCGCTTATCCCGCATCCGGCGAAGGGTTGTACGCACCAGGAAGTCCGTGCCCACGAAGGCGACGAACATGAGAAGGATCAGAACGGCGGTCATGACAACCTCCTAGGTGAGGGTGGAAATGGATGGTTCGCCGCCTTTTGATCCGGCGGTCGTAGGCAGGTGAAGAAGGAAACGGGTGCCATGACCAGGTTCGCTCTGGACTTCCAGCGATCCTCCGTGGGCCTCGACGATGCCCCAGCTGACTGCAAGTCCAAGGCCCGTGCCATGGTTGCCCTTGGTGGTGAAGAATGGCTCGAAGATCCGGGGCAGATCCTCCGGGGAAATGCCGCGGCCACTGTCGTCCAGCAGGAACTCGATGGCGGCCGCAGGACCCTGGCGCGTGGTGGCCCGGATGCTGCCGCCCTCATCGCCGATGGCATCCGCGGCATTCAGCAGGAGATTCACCACCACCTGCTGGATCTGATTCGCGTCGGCGTTGACCGTGGGCAGGTCCGCCGCCAGGTCCAGTTTCAGATCCACCTTGTTCAAGGTCAGCTGGGTCATCACCACGGACACGGACCGGCGCACCACGTCGTTGAGGTCCACCAC
>JANXYT010000167.1 GCA_025355915.1 Holophagaceae bacterium | reverse complement strand
TCGAGCATGGCGTTGAGGTGTTCCGGCGTGGGCAGCTCCTTGGGCTTGAGCAGCCCGAAGGCGCGGGCCACCTCGGCGAAGACTTCCAGCTTCAGTGGATCGGGTTCGTCGTGGATGCGGTAGATGGACGGAATCTTCTTCCGGGTGAAGAAGCGCGCCACCGTTTCGTTCGCCAGCAGCATGAACTCCTCGATCATGCGGTGGGCGTCGTGGCGGGGATAGCGCCGCGCGTCCACGGGCCGCCCCTCCGCATCGAAGATGAACTCGGCCTCCTCGGTGTCCAGGTTGAGAGCGCCGCGCCCTAAACGCACCTTGGTGAGCCGGCGGGAGAGCACCAGGGCATCGTCCAACAGGGCGCAGAGGCCTTCGCCCAGCTCTGTCCGTTTGCGGCCCGACAGATCGATGCAAGCTTCCTTCACTTCGTCGTAGGTGAGGCGCTTGGCGCTGCGGATGACGCTCTCGGCCAGTTGCGTTTCCACGACTTCCAGGTCAGGGGAGAGCGTCATCCAGGCGGTCATGGTGAGTCGGTCCACGCCTTCGCGCAGGCTGCACAGATCGCCGCTGAGGCGCTCCGGGATCATGGGGATGGCCTCGTCCGGGAAGTAGACGGAGGTGCCGCGCAGCCGGGCCTCCTCATCCAGCGGGCCACCCTCCGCGACATAATGGCTCACATCGGCGATATGGACACCCAGGCGCCAGCCGCCACCTTCGGCTTTGGGCAGCACCTCCAGGCTGATGGCGTCGTCAAAGTCCTTGGCCGTGGGCGGATCCACCGTGCAGGTGAGCGTCTCGCGGAGGTCCACGCGGCCCGCGATCCACTCGGGAAGGATGGCGGTGGGAAAGGGGGCCAGTTCCTGCATGACCGCGTCCGGGAAAACGGTTCGCAGGTTGAACAGGGCCGCGGTGAGTTTGTTCTCGATCTTCAGATCGGTCTTCTTGCCGAGTCGCGCGACCACAGTGCCGCGCAGCTGCTTGGACTCGGTATCGGGGTCCAGCTTCACGCTCACGAGTTCGCCGTCCTCGGCCAGGTCGGTGGGGGGCACGGTGATGAGCTGTGACAGCCGCGGCTCGAGGGGCACCACGCGCCAGCCCCAGGGCTGTTTCTGGAGGGTGCCGGGCAGGGGCACGTCGCCGCGCCCCTTGATCTCCAGCACCTGGGCCTTGAGGCGGCCGTCCCAGCCTTCGCCGTTCACCTCGGCCACCACCCGGTCCCCGTGGATGGCCCCATGGGCATCCCGCCAGTCCACCAACAGGTCCATGCGCGGCCCTTTGGGTGCGCCCACGGGCCTTAGGAAGCCACCGACACCCTCGGGGTGGCCGAGGAAGGTGGCTTCGAAGCTTTCGTGCAGGCGCAGCCCAGGGGTCTGGGGCCTGGGGCTTCGAGGCGTTTCGCCTCGATCGGGGGTGCGCGATGGGGCGCGAACGGGGATGCGGGAGGGTGAGCGGCGGGCCATGCCTTCAGGGTACAGGCCCGGGAGGAGATCAGCCCTTCTTTCCCTTTTTCCCCTTCTTGACGGTTGGAGGCGGGGGCGCCGCGACCTTGCCGTTCAAAATGTCCAGCTGTCGCTGGACCTTCCTGTTGTCGGGATCCAGGGTCGCCAAGCGGAAAAGGAAACGCGCCTTGCCGGGTTTGTCGCCCTGGGCCTCCAGGTAGGCGGGGCTGGAGATCACCGCCTCCACCCACTTGGCCTTGTCGCCCTTGCCGGCCTTGTAGTCGGCGATCTGTTCGGCTTCGCCCTTGAGCTTGCCTTCCATCACCTTCACCAGGGGGTCGTACGCCTCACTCTCGCGCTTGGTGACGTCCAGGTAGGTCTGGAAGAATGTCAACCATTTGGCGCTATCCACCACTTCCTTCTCCACGCCCAGGGCCAGGTCCAGTTCCTGGCGCTCGCCGGGATCCAGGTTGGTCATGGCCTTTAGTTCCTTGATCCGAAAGGCGTTCTCGTCCAGCACCTGCTTGGCCCGAACCCCCGACTGGGTGTAATAGGCCACAGTCTGGGCAAAGGGTTCCTTCACACTGGCATAGGTCTCGAGGGCCAGCCCCTGGGCCGTCTTGGCATGGTCCAGCGCCTTCTCCCATGCGCCAGCCGAATCGGCGGCTTCCGCAGCCAACCGGAGGGCCTCGGCCAGGTCCAGGTAGGCCGCGCAGCTCTGCACCAGGGTCTGATTGGTGGCTTTGTCGAAGGTCGGCCGGGTGGGAGGAAGCAGCGCTTCGGCGCGCTTCATGGCTTCGGGGTATTTCAATTCCTTCATCAGCTGTTCGACCGTCGTCCGTTCAGACTTCACCCGGTCACCGAGGGACGGGGCCAGTGCTGGGGCCGCCGCTGGGGCCGCCGCTGGGGCCTGAGCCACCAAAGCCACCGGAACAAGCATGAAGGATAGGAAGGCAGATGTGCGCATCGATTCGACCATTCATGAGTTAGGGAGAGGTCCCTGGGGGAAACTACATTGTTCCGCGATCCTCTGGCCTTGGCTAGTCCTCACCACCTGGGGCGGAATCAGGGCCCATGGCCGCATCACCCCAATGTCTCGGCCATACCCCGGATCTCGGCCTTGATTCGGTCCATCTCCTCCCGCTCGATTCTTCGTGCGGGGACGCCGCCCCAGGTCTCCCCGGCCCCTACCCGGCTGCCTGGCAGCAGCACGCTCTCCGGCAGGATGGTGGCGTCATCCCCGATGATGACGTCCCCCATGACGCAGCAGGCAAGGCCCAGGGTGGCACGGTGGCCCACGATGACCGGGGCGATGACCAGGTTCCCGCCGCCCCCGTAGT
The DNA here is from genome assembly GCA_025355915.1 of Holophagaceae bacterium. Taxonomy (GTDB): domain Bacteria; phylum Acidobacteriota; class Holophagae; order Holophagales; family Holophagaceae; genus Geothrix. The sequence goes on along the minus strand of JANXYT010000167.1, from coordinate 718 downwards.
GGGCGAAGATGCGCACGCTGCCACCCAGGGCGGCATCGTCGCCCACGGTGATGAGTTGGGGATCGCTGATGTACTCGGTGTTGATGAAGGCGTGGCGGCCGATCTTCATGCCCATGGCCTTCAGGAACCAGACACCGAAGGGCGTCAGCGTCACGAACGGCAGGAAGGTGAACCGTACCAGGTAGAAGAGCCCGTTGTGGAGGAACCAGGGTAGGGCATGCAGGGTGTAGTAGCCACCCTTGAAAGGCTTCACTCGCGTGGGCAGCACCCAGTTGTAAACCGGCACCACCACCAGCAGGGTCAGACCAAAGATGAAGAAGCAGAGCGCCAGGGCGAACCCCGCGAAGATCCAGGGCAGCGGTCCAGGCAGTGCCACCGACCAGGCGCGCAGAAGGGACCAGATCCAGAGCGACGGCGCCAGGGCCAGGCCCAGGGCGGTGGAGGCGAGGGTGTACATCAGCAGGACCGCCAGCCCGTAGGCGATGCGCGAGAAGCGGCGCAGCAGGCTGTCCAGCCAGTTCTTCGCCGGCGGATTCTTGGATTGGTCTTTGGCAAAGGGCCTCACGCGGCACCTCCTGTGCCGCGCCCTGCGGGCTTCGGCTCCGCCAAAGTGGCACTTCGCTCCTGCTGCGGCCTCACGCGGCACCTCCTGTGCCGCGCCCTACGGGCTTCGGCTCCGCCAAAGTGGCCCTTCGCTCCTGCTGCGGCCTCACGCGGC
>JANXYT010000135.1 GCA_025355915.1 Holophagaceae bacterium | reverse complement strand
GCTTCATCGGGATGTCGCAGTGGCCCGTGTTGCTGATTCCTGGCGTCCTCCTCGGCCTCATGAATCTCGTGATTAACGAGACGTACGGTCGAAGGATTATGCCCAATTTCCGCGGTCTCTCTCAGATCCATCGTCTCATGGGTGTGGCCGAAGGGTTGTCCAGCCTTCCTAACGTGCATCGTATGCCGCAGTTGGAGGCTCTCCGGGAAACCGCCCCGGTGCGGCCCCTGCTCCGGAAGCATCTTGGATGGCTGGCCGTGGATCGGGAGAAGCTTGGCGATCTTGTTTTGTCCTTGATCACCTACACCAATTTGTTCTTCCTCGTGGACATCCAGGTCTACCTCGGATCGCTCTCCTCCCTGCGCCGACATCAAGCAGCCTTAGTGAAGATGCTGGAGGCTGTGGGATCCCTGGATGCCGCGATCTCGGTGGCTTCGTTCATGGATGGACTGCCCGTGGTGGCGGTCCCATCCATGACCGAGGCACGCCGCTTCGAAGCCGTGGATCTGTACCACCCCCTTCTGGCTCACCCCGTGGGCAATCCGATTCAGTGCAATGGGCGATCCATCCTCATCACCGGATCGAACATGGCTGGTAAGACGACCTTTTTGCGCACCGTGGGGATCAATGTGATCCTGGCTCAGACACTGAATTTGTCTCTGGCAGAACGGGCCACGATTCCGCGGGCGATCGTGTGTTCCTCCATTCGAAGGGAGGACCGGTTGGCTGAGGGCGAGAGCTACTATGCCGTCGAGATCGGGCGCATCCGAGACATGATCCAGGACGCCGAGGGGGATCGCCTTCACCTTTTTCTTCTCGATGAAATCTTCCGGGGCACCAACACCCTCGAACGAATTTCCGCTGCCATGGCCGTGCTGCAGCATCTGGGCCGAGCCCATCTGGTGATGGTCACCACGCACGATCTCGAATTGCAGGATCTGCTTGCAGACGGTTACGACATGTATCACTTCAGCGAGCAGATCGTGGAAGGCCGATACGGCTTCAACTACTGCATTCAGCCCGGTCCGACAACAGGCCGCAACGCGATCAGGCTGCTCGAGCTCAGAGGGTATCCGGAATCCATCACGGGCGCGGCTCGGCGGATGGCGGATCGGTTGGCATCATTGCCGGGGACCTGATTCCGACATTGAGTTTGATTTTGGAGATAATGGGGACCCGCCTCCGAGGTTCCCATGTCCAAGAAGGAAACGCCCCTCTTCCCCCTGCGCAAGGGCCTTCATGCGCGCCAGGCCCATGTAGATCTGCCCCCGGGCACCTTCGAGGAAGAACACGCACGGCAGGGTTTCTATGGCCGCACCACGCACCTCTACCGCCTGCATCCGGTCACGGACTGGACGCGCATCGAGGGGTCGCTGCGGCCCCACAGCTACGATTTGAATCCCCTCAAGCCGTCGGCGGAGGAGGCCATTCGTGCCTCGATGCTCGGTTCGACGGATGCCGCCTTTGCGCCCATCTGCCTCCTCCACAACGCGGATGTCGCCCTACACTGGGTGGCGCCCGGGGCCATGGACTTCTTCTACCGCAACGCCGATGGCGACGATGTCTACTACATCCACGCCGGGGCCGGGAAGCTGGAGACCACCTTCGGCGCGCTGACCTACGCCACCGGCGACTACCTGGTGATCCCCCGGGGGACCACGTACCGTTTCCTCCCGGAATCAGGTGACCAGCGCTATCTGCTCATCGAAAGCTTCAGTGAAGTCACCATCCCCGACCGCAACCAGCTGGGGCCCAACGCCATCTTCGACCCGGCCATGATCGATACGCCGGAACTGGAGCCCTACGACGCCACGCCGCAAGAGTGGGCCGTTCACATCAAGCGGGAGAACCAGATCACCAGGGTGTTCTACCCCTTCAATCCGCTGGACGTGGTGGGCTGGAAGGGTGATCTCACGGTGTGGCGCATCAACGTGAAGGACATCCGGCCCGTCGTGAGCGCCCGCTATCATCTGCCGCCCAGCGCCCACAGCACGTTCATCGCCAATAACTTCGTGATCTGTTCCTTCCTGCCCCGGCCCTTCGAGGAAGAGGAAGGCGCCAT
>JANXYT010000103.1 GCA_025355915.1 Holophagaceae bacterium | reverse complement strand
GCTCACCGAATAGAAGTTGCGGATCTTCTCCTCGATGAAGGTCTGCTGGATGTCGCCCATGACCTTGAGGCTGAACTCCGTGCTGAAGATGCAGGTGTTCTGGGCCTGGTCCTCCTTGAGGATGTCGGCCTGCACCGTGCCGCGCACGGTCTGGAGGGCCTCGGTCCGCAGCTTGCCATAGACCTCCGGCGGCAGAATCTCATCGGCGGTGACACCCAGCAGGGCGAGTCCCAGGCCGTCGTTTCCCTCGGGCAGGGCACCCTCGTAGCGGGGGCGAGGCAAACCCTTGGCCGCGTAGAGCGCAGCGATCTTGGCCTGGGTGGCCTCCATCTGCCCCTGTTCCTTCAGCCAGTGCTCGGCCCGCTGATCGATGGCCGCGTTGAGGAAAAAGGCCAGCATGGTGGGCGCGGGACCGTTGATGGTCATGCTCACGCTGGTGGTGGGGCAGAGCAGGTCGAAACCGGAATACAGCTTCTTGGCATCGTCCACGGTGCACACCGACACGCCGCTGTTGCCGACCTTGCCGTAGATGTCGGGGCGGATGTGGGGGTCCTCGCCATACAGCGTCACGCTGTCGAAGGCCGTGCTGAGGCGCACGGCGGGCTGACCCTTGCTCACGTAGTGGAACCGCTTGTTGGTGCGCTCCGGCGTGCCCTCGCCCGCGAACATGCGCGTGGGATCCTCGCCCACCCGCTTGAATTCGAAGGACCCGGCCGTGAAAGGGAAGCGGCCCGGCAGGTTCTCCAGGAGCTGCCAGCGCAGCAGCTCACCCCAGCCCGAATAGGCTGGCAGGGCCACCTTCGGCACCATGGAACCACTGAGGGATGCGGTGTAATTTGCCGTGCGGATCTCCCGGCCCCGCACCACGTAGACATTCTCGGGTTCGGTGTAGCTGCGCTTGAGCTCGGCCCAGTCGTGGATGAGCCGGCGGCTTTCGGCGTGCAGTTCGCCCAGGTGCTCCTGGTAGCGCTGGCGCAGCACGAGGACGGCCGTGCCCTGATCGCCTTCGCCCGGTTCCGTGAGGTGAACGGCATCGTAGAAAGCTCCGGCCGCGGGCACCCGGTCCCCCAGGGCGCGCAGGCTGATCCAGAGGGCGTGGGACAGTTCCGCGGTTTCCGCCTGGTGGCGGGCCCAGGCCTTGTAGCCCTGCACGGAGTCGGCGATTTCGGCCAGGTAGCGCACCCGCTCCGGGGGGATGATGGCGGCGCGGCGGGGGTTCCCGGCCTGGGCCTCAAGCCTCGGCGTCCAGTCGAGTCCGGTCTTTGCAGCGATGGCCTTCACCAGGTTGACGTACAGCCAATTGGTGGCCGGATCATTGAACTGGCTGGCGCAGGTGGCGTAGACCGGCATGTCGTCGGCGGGTTCCTGGAACCGTTTATGGGCCCGCTGGTACTGCTTCCGCACGTCGCGCAGGGCATCCTCGGCACCGCGCTTGTCGGCCTTGTTCAACACGACGATGTCGGCGAAATCCAGCATGTCGATTTTCTCGAGCTGACTGGCGGCGCCGTATTCCGGCGTCATCACGTACATGGACAGATCCACCATGTCCGCGATTTCGCTATCGCTCTGGCCGATGCCCGCAGTCTCCACGATCACCAGGTCGAAGCCCTCGGCCTTGGCGGCGGCGATGCTGGCCACCAGGGCCTCGCTGGTGGCCCGGTGGGCCGCGCTGCGGGTGGCGAGGCTGCGCATGAAGACGCGGTCCCGCAGTTCGGGGTGGTAGAGCGAGTTCATGCGGATCCGGTCGCCCAGTAACGCGCCGCCCGTTTTCCGTTTGGTGGGATCCACGCTGAGAACCGCTACGCGCTTCTCAGGGAAATCCACGAGGAAACGCCGGAGCAGTTCGTCGATGAGGGAGGATTTGCCCGCGCCGCCGGTGCCGGTGATGCCGATGACCGGCGTCTTGCCGCCCGCAAGCTGCCACTGCTTGCGCAGGTGCACGAGTTCGGACTCGGTATACATGCCGTCCTCAATCGCGCTGAGCACGCGGCCGATGCCAATCTCGTCGTCGATGCCGGGGGATTTATTGCCCAATGCTGCGTCCCGCGCGGCCTGTTCGCGCGCATTTGCCGCGCGCGCGACCACGTCCTCGATC
>JANXYT010000070.1 GCA_025355915.1 Holophagaceae bacterium | reverse complement strand
ACGCGAGGGCATGAAACTGTATTTGAAGGGTGAGCGCTGCTTCAAGGAGAAGTGCTCGTTCGAGACCCGCAAGGGCAAGCTCCCCGGCCAGCATGGCGCGGGCAAGATCAAGAAGCCCACCGGCTACGCCCTGCAGCTTCGCGAGAAGCAGAAGGTAAAGCGCATCTACGGTGTGCTCGAGAAGCAGTTCCGCCACTACTTCGAGAAGGCCGACGCCAAGAAGGGCGTCACCGGCCACAACCTGCTCGGGTTCCTCGAAAGCCGCCTGGACAACGTGATCTATCGCCTGGGCTTCGCGTCCAGCCGTTCAGCCGCGCGCCAGATGGTCATGCACGGTCACGTGCTGGTCAATGGCAGCCGGGTGGACATCCCCTCCTTCCAGGTGAAGGCAGGCCAGGCAGTGGAACTGGGTATTCGCGCCCGGGAGAACGACGGCATCAAGTCCTCCGTTGAAACCTCCGCCGGCCGTGGTATCCCCAAGTGGCTCACCCTGGACGCTGCCGCCTTCAAGGGACAGGTGCTTGCCGCACCGACCCGAGAGGACATCACCCTTGATATTAACGAGCAGCTGATTGTCGAGCTGTATTCCAAGTAAGGGGGACGGATGCTGAATCTCAGTGATTTTCAGAGGCCGCGATTCGCGGAGGTGACCCCAGGGTCCCTCACCGACTCCTATGGAGAATTCGTGGCCTACCCCTTCGAGCGTGGCTTCGCCACGACCGTCGGGCACAGCGTCCGCCGGGTGCTGCTCAGCAGCATCCAGGGCGCCGCTGTCACCAACGTCCGCATCAAGGGCGTCATGCACGAATTCACGACCCTTCCCGGGGTCTGGGAAGACATCACCCATGTCCTCTTGAACCTCAAGGAAGTGCCCTTCAAGCTGCACAGCAATGAGCCCCAGACGGTGACCATTTCCGCCAAGGGCGAGGGCACAGTGACCTCCGCCGCCATCCGCTGCAACCAGAATGTGGAAGTCGTGGATCCCAACATCCACATCGCCACCCTGGGCGAGGAGGGCGAACTGGAGATCGAGATGGTGGTTTGTTTGGGCCGCGGTTTCGTCACCGCGGACCGCAACCACAGCGAAAGCCTGGGCCTGGGGTTCATTCCCATGGACGCCAACCATAGCCCCATCACCCGCGTGAACTACATCGTCGAACCCGCCCGCGTGGGCCAGAGCACCGACTACGAGAAGCTCACACTCCAGGTGTGGACCAACGGCGCCGTCAACCCCAAGGAAGCCGTCTCTGACGCGGCCCTCATCCTGCGCGACCACTTCCTGGTGTTCGCTCGACAGGACGAGGATTTCACCGAGATGGAGATGGGCACCGCCATCCTGGGCAGCGAGGCCGCCAACACCTGGCTGGGCAAGTCCGTCGAGGAGCTCGAGCTCTCCGTGCGGGCCAATAACTGCCTCCGTAACGCGAACATCACCACCATCGGCGAGCTGGTTCAGCGCACCGAGGCCGAGCTGATGAAAACCAAGAATTTCGGCAAAAAGTCACTCCAGGAGATCAAGGACGAGCTCGCTCGTATCGGCCTCTCCCTCGGCATGCGGCTTGAGCAGGAAGTGTAAGGAGCACCCATGCGTCACAACGTTTCCGGCAAGCGCCTGGGTCGCACCACCAACCAGCGCAAGGCCCTCATGAAGAACCTCGCGACCGCCCTGATCGAGAGCGAGCGCATCGAGACCACCCTCGTGAAGGCGAAAGAGCTCCGCATGTACGTGGAGCCCTTCATCACCCTCGCGAAGACCGACACCGTGGCCAACCGCCGTCTGGCAATGGCCCGCCTCGGAAGCAAGGACGCGGTCCAAAAGTTGTTTGGCGTCGACTTCCGCAAGCGCTTCGAAAGCCGTCCCGGCGGCTACACCCGCATCCTCAAGATGGGCCACCGCCTCGGCGACGCGGCCGACATGGCCTTCATCGAGTTCGTGGATTACACCCTCCCCGAGCCGAAGACCGAGGACGCCGAGTAGGCCGTCACGAAACCCATGAAACCGCCCCGGGCTTCCGGGGCGGTTTCATGTACGACCGAATTACCCGACCGTCCAGGATCCACTGGCGTCCTCACCGACGTCCTCCCCGACATCCCCTTGCCGCAACCGTCGGGACCGGGCCACCGTGACGGTGCAGGCCGCCTGGGCCGCCACTTGGCTCGACACACTCCCGAGGAGGGTGCGCCGGAGCGAACTGGCCCGGGCGCCCATCACGAGGTGATCCACATGGTTGGCGTTCGCGTATTGCAAGATCGCGGCGGCTGGGTCGGGCGATTCCAGCACATGGAAACTGATGCGGCCCTCCTCCAGCTCCAAGGGAATGGCCCAGTTCCGGAGCTCGACCAGGCGCTGGTGATGGATGTTCCGGCCCTGGGCGTCCAGGGTCAGGTCCAGCGTGATTCGCCCCTGCTTGAGCACGTTCAAGCAGGCGACGCGGGCGCCCGGCAGGGTGCCAAGCATGCGCGCGACCATGGTCCGCAGGGTGTCGGCGATGGGGGCGGCTTCGGCAGACAGGTCGATGGCCACTGCCAGGATCGGAGCGTCTCCGTCGTGGCGGATGGGTGTCTTGGCCGTGGGGATGACCAGCTGTTGATCGGCGAACCTGCGCCGGAGGACCGTGGTGAATGGGTCTTGCTTCAGTTTCTCCGAGCGGGCCGTGAGCGCGACCTGATCCGGATTCTGGAGGGCCATCGCCAGATGGGCGGTCGCGGGGTACCTCCAGGCCGGATGGACTTCCAGGCAGCGCAGGATGATTTCCTGGAGCCAGGGCGGGCAGTCTGATCGCAGGCGGCGGGGAGGGACCGGATCGCGCCAGAGGCGCCGCTTCAGGCCGGACAGGCGTTGGGGGTCCCCGAAGGGACGTACGCCGGTGAGGAAGAAATACATCAAGACGCCCAGGGCGAACTGATCACTGCGGGGATCCCGCCGGTGGCCCAGGACCTGCTCTGGTGCCATGTAGGGGGCGGTACCGTAGGGGAGCCGGAACTCCTCGCCCATCAGATCCGGCAGCTCGTCGTGATGAGAGAGGCCAAAGTCGACGAGCACGATCTCCCCCGTGGGTCGTGCCAGCAGGTTGGAGGGCTTCACGTCGAGATGAACCACATGCTGGCGGTGAAGGTCGTCCAGGGCGGTGGCGATGCGCGCGCCGAGGGCCACAACGGCCGCCCAGGGAAGCGGAAGTTGGTTCAGCATCGGAAGCAGGGAGGGGCCGGGGATCCGCTCCATGACCAGGTAGGGCTGGATGCCAAAATCGCCCTGGCCGATGTAGTGAGGCACGTGGGGTCCTGACAGCCGCGGAAGGATCATCTGTTCCATCTCAAACCCCACGATGGCGGCAGGATCCACCCCCTCTGCCATCATCGGCACCTTCATCAGGAGGGGACCGGGGGTAGCTGGGTGGGTCACGGCCCAGATCGAGGCCATGGCCCCACGGTGGATCCTCTCGCCAATGAGGTAGCCATCCAGGGTGGCACCTGCTTCCATGCGCGGCGGGTTCATGGTTCAGCGCCCCGTCTGAAGTCGGACCGCGAGGGAGGGGGGAAGGCCGGCCTGCAGGATGGCCAAGGCCGTGGCCTCCACATCATAGGGCACGCGGTAATGGGTGATTTCAGACCGGGCTGTGTCGAGGATGGCGTAGGCCGCGGCGGGGTCGCCGTCGCGGGACTGGCCGACGGACCCCACGACGGTCAGCCAACGGCGGTGGCGGGGAAGGGGCACGGGGACCGAGGGGATGGGCTCGAAGGACACCAATTGTCCGGTCGCCGTGATGCCATGGAGCGCAGCCAGGTGCGTGTGGCCACAGAACACCGTCTGGGCGCGGCTGGCCTCCAGGGCCCGCTTCGCGGCCGCACCGTCGTTCACATAGATCCAGGCGGGGTAGGTCTGGGGGCTGGCATGAACGTAGAGCCGGGTGTCGTCCTCGAAACGCATGGGCAGGCTGGACAAGAATTCCCGTGCATCGGGGCCAAGCCGGCCGCGGGTCCAGGCCATGGCGGTCTCAGCATCCGAGTTCATGGATTCATGGATTTCGGAAACGGCCTGGTCGTGATTACCAGCCACCGCGATGGCCCCACCTGCGGTTTCGGCCATGATCCGCTGAACCACCTCCGTGGGTTCGGGGCCATAGCCCACGTAATCGCCCAGAAATACCAAACGGTTCGTGGCGCACGCGCGGGCGTGATCCAGGCAGGCTTCAAGCGCACGCCGGTTGGCGTGGATGTCGGCCAGGAGGGCAATGCGCATGAAGGTCCTGCTGAAGGGAAGTCAGATCCATAATAGGGGTTCGCGAGTGCTGTCGAAGGTTGATCTCCGGACCCAGCAAGGGGTCTGAGCACGATTCAGTCAGTGATGATGGCCAATGAATCTGAAGGTGCCGGGAAAATACTAGCCGAAACGGGAACCATCGCGCGCGCAGGGTTACATGACCGTGATGGGTGTCTAGAAAGATGATTAGAAGGTCATTTGTAGACAGAGTTTGTGCTGCAGTAATTGCAGCCACAAATACGCCAACTCGCGATGGAACATGCTTGACCTGACTCCAGGGAAGGCGTTAGCTATGGACAGCCTACCCAGCCAACTCGTTCCGCATGATGGTGTGTTCATCTCGGTTCTCATAGTCCACCGCCACTGCCGTGTCCCCCTTCCAAGGGATTCGGCTGCCTGACCCGCATCCTGCAAACCCAGTCCCAACGGCGTTGAGCATTCAACAGAACCACTTCCAAGGAGGCAAGACGACCATGGCCATCGCAACCGAGCAAGTCGCAGCAAGGACCCCGCTCACCAAGGAAGAACGCATGGTGATCGTGGCCTCGTCTGTGGGGACGGTATTTGAGTGGTACGACTTCTACCTCTACGCCACGCTGGCCCCCTTCTTCGCGACCCTGTTCTTTCCCAAGGGAAACGAAACGGCCGCCCTGCTCTCCGCGTTTGCGGCCTATGCCGCGGGCTTTCTGGTGCGCCCCTTCGGCGCGCTGGTCTTCGGGCGCATCGGTGACTTAATCGGCCGGAAGTACACCTTCCTCATCACGATCGTGGTCATGGGCCTGGCGACCTTCGGCGTCGGCCTTCTGCCGACCTTCGAGAGCATCGGTTGGTGGGCTCCGATCATCATGGTCACCCTGCGCCTCTGCCAGGGTCTGGCTCTGGGCGGTGAGTACGGAGGTGCGGCCACCTACGTGGCAGAGCACTCCGCCCAAGACCGCCGCGGTTACAACACCAGCTGGATCCAGACCACGGCCACCGTGGGCTTCTTCCTGTGCCTCGGGATCATCATGGCTTGCCGCAGCACCATGACCAAGGAAGCCTTCGCTTCCTGGGGCTGGCGCATTCCCTTCTGGATGTCCATCTTCCTGCTCGGCGTGTCCGTCTGGATCCGATTGAAGCTGCACGAATCCCCCATCTTCACGAAGATGAAGGCCGAGGGCAAGACCTCCAAGGCCCCCCTCAGCGACAGCTTCCTGAAGTACCCGAACAACAAGTACGCGCTGCTCGCCCTCCTCGGCGCCACCGCGGGCCAGGGCGTGGTGTGGTACACCGGCCAGTTCTATGCACTGTTCTTCATGCAGATCACCCTGAAGCTGGACTACCAGACCACGTACATGCTCATTGGCGCTTCGCTGCTGCTGGGCACACCTTTCTTCATCTTCTTCGGCTGGCTGTCAGACAAAATCGGTCGCCTGAGGATCATCCTGGCGGGTTGTCTCATCGCCGCGCTCACCTTCTTCCCCTTGTTCAAGGCGCTGACGCACTATGTGAACCCTGCCCTCGAGACCTTCCAGAACACCACGGTGATCACGGTTGCTGGGAATCCCAAGGACGAGACGTTCAATCTCTTTGTCGGGCCTTGGAGCAAGTTCTCGGAACTGGACCGCGTGAACGATTTCTTCGGAAAGCAGGGGCTCAACTTCAACAAGGTTGCGCCTGAAGCCGGAAAGATGGTGGTGGCCACCATCCAGGGCAAGAATCCCAGGACGGGCCTGATCACCACCACTCGCGTCGAAGGCTGGACTGTGGCCTCGGAAGCGGCCCTGAAGAAGACCCTGACGGATCTGGGCTATCCCAAGGAGGCCGACAAATCCAAAGTCAATTACCCCATGACTCTATTGATCCTGTTCGTCATGCTCATCTACGTGACGATGGTCTATGGGCCCATTGCGGCCTTCCTGGTGGAACTCTTCCCCACGAACATCCGTTACACCTCCATGTCGCTCCCCTACCACATTGGCAATGGCTGGTTCGGCGGCATGCTGCCCCTCATCGCGACGGCCATGGTGGCTCTGCATGGCAATATCTATTATGGACTCTGGTATCCCATTGTCGTGGCCCTCATCACTGTGGTGATCGGCACTCTCTTCCTGAAGGAAACCAAGGATCGGGACATCACGACCTACCAGCATTGACATGACCTCGGGCGGCTTCGCCGCTGGGGATAGAAAGGAGGCCGGGCGAGCGGAGGATTCCATCGCCCGGCCTTTTTGTCATCGCATCCTTCCATCCTGGTGCGCCCATTCCAGACACGGAACGGGAAGCCAGACTTGGGGTAACGAGCACTGGACAAGGGTTCTCACCGGCCGGAGAATGATCGCCACCCCAGTCCCATAACCGCCGTTCCTACCCTCGTGGATTTGTGTGGGCGTTTCCGTTTCCGCCTGAGTTGAAAGCCTCGTCCCCGTTGTTTCCTCCCGCATCATCCCTGGCTCGGAGTTGACCCATGTCCCAAGACATCTACCCAGTGAAGCCGCACATCCGGGAGCGGGCCCACATCAAGACGATGGAGGAATACCAGCGCCTCTATCGCCTGTCGTTGGACAATCCAGAGTGGTTCTGGGGCGAGCAGGCCAAGATGCTGACCTGGTTCCATCCCTGGCAGTCGGTGTTCGACGCCGATTACAAGGAAGTGGACTTTTCCTGGTTCCTGGGTGGGCGCCTCAACGCTTGCTTCAACTGTGTGGACCGCCACCTGCCAACCCTGGGCGACAAGACGGCCCTCATCTGGGCGCAAGATGAGCCTGGTCAGTACACTCACATCACCTATCGCGACTTGAAGCACCACGTCGCCCGAGTGGCGAATGTGCTGCTTCACAATGGCGTGAAAAAGGGCGACCGCGTCTGCATCTACCTGACCATGATTCCCGAACTGGTCTACACCATGCTGGCCTGTGCCCGCATCGGGGCTGTGCATTCGGTGGTTTTCGGCGGGTTCTCCGCGGAATCCCTTCGCGATCGCATTGTGGATGCCCACTGCAGGGTGGTGGTGACGGCCAATGAAGGGCTGCGCGGTGGGAAGAGGGTGCCCCTGAAGCGAACCGTGGACCGCGCCATTGAGGGCATGTCCCTGGTGGAATGCGTCCTGGTGGCCCGGCGCACGGATGGGGAGGTCCCCATGCAGCCAGGCCGTGACCTATGGCTCGACGAGGAGACCGCCAAGCAGCGGTCCACCTGCACCAACGAATGGATGGGCGCGGAGGATCCGCTGTTCATCCTGTACACCTCAGGCAGCACCGGGAAGCCCAAGGGCCTGCTGCACACCACCGGTGGCTATCTCACCTACGCTGCGTTCACCCACAAACTCGTATTCGATTACCATCCGGACGACATCTACTTCTGCGCGGCTGACATCGGTTGGGTCACGGGTCACAGCTACATCGTCTACGGACCGCTGGCGAACGGGGCCACCTCGGTGATCTTTGAATCCACGCCGCTCTATCCGGATCCGGGGCGCTACTGGCAGATCATCGATGATCTCGGTGTGACCATTTTCTACACGGCGCCGACGGCTCTCCGGGCCCTCGCGGCGGCGGGGGATGACTGGATCAAGAAGTACAGCCGCAAGTCACTGCGGCTGCTCGGCACCGTGGGGGAACCCATCAACCCCGAAGTCTGGCGCTGGTACCACGATGTGGTGGGCGATGGCCGGTGCAGCATCGTGGATACCTGGTGGCAGACCGAGACCGGCGGCATCCTCATCACACCGCTCCCCGGCGTCACACCCACCAAGCCTGGCTCGGCCACACTGCCCTTCTTCGGCGTGAAGCCTGTGATCGTGGATGCGGCGACGGGCGTACCCCTCGAAGGCAATGATGTTTCCGGCGCCCTCTGCCTGGCCGCCCCTTGGCCAGGCCAGGCTCGCAGCGTTTACGGGGACCACAAACGGTTCAGGGAGACCTACTTCACCCAGTACCCGGGCTACTACTTCACAGGCGACGGCGCCCGGCGGGACGAGGACGGGTACTACTGGATCACGGGACGCATCGACGATGTGATCAACGTCAGCGGCCACCGGTTGGGCACGGCGGAGGTGGAAAGCGCCCTCGTGGCGCACGAGGCCGTGGCTGAGGCCGCCGTGGTGGGATACCCGCACCCCATCAAGGGCCAGGGCATCTACTGCTACGTGCTGCTCAACCATGGTTTCGCGGAGAACGGCATCCAGCAGCTTATCGGCGCCCTCAAGGAACAGGTCCGGCAAGTCATCGGCGCCTTCGCGGCCCCCGATGTCATCCACATCGCGTCGGGCCTTCCAAAAACCCGCAGCGGCAAGATCATGCGCCGCATCCTGCGGAAGATCGCGTCGGCCGAGTACGAAGGGATGGGAGACATTTCGACCCTGGCCGAACCAGAAGTGGTCAGCCGGCTCATTGCGGAACACCAGAAGAACAATGCCTGACCTAGTCCGTCCTGAAAAAGCCACTCAGGCCATCGGCGCCACCTCCCCCAGGATCCTGCACCAGCACCCGTACATCACGCCACGCAGGCTCCTGGGGCCCAGGACCGCCGTAGGG
>JANXYT010000065.1 GCA_025355915.1 Holophagaceae bacterium | reverse complement strand
CGCGCTCGCCGCGCGCCTGGGGCTCCACGTTGCGCTGGAGCGGGGCCGCATCGCCGCGGGGGTGCTGTGAGTTTCGCCCTCCGCATGGCCCTGCGGGAGGGCTCGCGCCAGAAGGGCCGTCTCTTCGTCATCGCCCTCTGCCTCGCGGTGGGCTTCGCGGCCTTCTTCGCCACCTACGGCTTCAGCGCCCGGGTCCTCGGGGGCATCCGCAGCGAATCCCGAGCGCTTCTGGGGGCGGATTTCTCCATCACCTCCACGGGTCTCTTCCCGGACGAGCTGCTCCGCCGCGCGGTGGACCTGCCGGGCCTCCAGGGGCGCAGCCTCGTCTACGATTTCGTCAGCATGGCCCACACCGGCGAGGGCGACGCCACCCTCAGCCGGCTGGTGGAAGTGCGGGCCGTGGATGCGGCCTATCCCCTGGTCGGGCGCCTGGAGTTGCAGGCCGCCGGAGCGGCGTCCGCACTGCGGGTGGGCGGCTCCGGGGCCGTCTTCGTGGAGCGGGGCCTGGCGGATACCTGGACGCTCCAGCCTTCGCGAAATGGATCGCTTGCCACCCATACGGCCCTGTCCCTCGGGGATGGTTCGCTGCCCGTGGGCGGCGTCATCGCCCTGGACGAAAGCCGCCAGGCCAGCGCCTTCACCATGGGCCCCCGGGTGCTGATGGACCGCGTGGACGCGGAGCGCCTCGGCCTCCTCACAGCCCGTTCGCGCCTGTCCGGACGGCTCCTCCTGACCCTCGCCCCGGGCGCCAATGAAGCGAAGGTCCGCGCGGAGCTCGCGGAACTGGTCCGCACCGCCGAGACCCGGCTGCGGCTGCGAAGCCACGAGGAGGCCGCCACGGCCCTCGCCCGGCCCATCCGCAACCTCAACCGCTTCGTGCAGCAGCTGGGCCTCGCCACGCTGCTGCTCGCGATGCTGGGCGCCTGGGCCATCCTCACGGCCTTCCTGGACGCGCGATCCCGGGACGCGGCCATCCTGCGCTGCCTGGGAGCGGCCCCCATGGAGCCCGCCAAAATCTTCGGCCTGCTCACGATGATGCTGCTGGCCGTGGCCCTGCTCCTCGGCCTGGCCGCGGGCCTGGGCGCGGCGGCCATGATCCCCCGCTGGCTCGGTGACCTGCTGCCCGCCGTCATCGGCAAGGGCGCCACCGCCGCGCCGCCCCTTCTGGAGACCGCGCTGGCGGTGGCCATGATCGCCCTCCTCACCCTACCGCCTCTGGTGCGCCTGGGGGAGGTGAAACCCCTCACTCTGCTGCGGGAGGGCTCGGACCTGCAAGGCGGCCGGGTCTGGCTCAGCCGGAGCTGCGCGGCCCTGGCCTTCCTCCTGGCGGTGCTGCTCATCGTTCGCAACGCCCCCAGCCTGGCGGTGGGTGTCGGCACCGCCCTGGGCATGGACCTGCTCTTCCTCCTGCTGTACGGCGCGGCCCAGCAGCTGCTGCTGGCTTACCGCCGCGGCGCGAAAGCGATGCCTCTTTCCCTGCGCCTCGCCTTCGGGCAGCTGGGCGCCCGGCGCGGACTCACGGCGCTGATGATGGCGGTAATGGGGCTGGCAGTCTTTCTCACCACCGCCTCCCAGTTCATCAAGGACGACATTGTCGCCCCCATCGCCGCCCAGCGGGGCGCGGGCAACCGGCCCAACCTCTTCTTCCTGGATGTGCAGTCCAGCCAGCGGGCGCAGCTGGTCGAGCGGCTCCGGGCGGAAACCGGGCGCGACCCCATGGAGGCTCCCATCGTCCGGGCCCGGCTCGCGGCCCTCGGCGGCCAGCCCGTGAAGGACACCCACTCGAACCACCGGGACGAGGGCGACGAGTCGCGCGGCGAGGGTTTCCGCAACCGCGAACAGAACCTCACCTGGCGGGATCGTCTCGGCGCCTCCGAAGCCGTGGTCGCCGGGCGGTTCTGGGCGCCGGATCTGGCCTCGACGGATGAAATGTCGCTCGAACAGGGCTTTGCGGAATCCATCGGCGCCAAGCTCGGCGATGAGCTCGCCTTCGATATCCTCGGCACCGAGGTGAAGGGCCGGGTCACCAGCCTCCGCAAGGTCATGTGGCAGAGTTTCCAGCCCAATTTTTTCATCGTCCTGCATCCCTCGCTCCTGAAGGACGCGCCGGCCGTGCACCTGCTGGCGGCGGAGGCCGATCCTGCCGCCAAGGGCCGCGTCCAGGCGACCCTGGCCAAGGACTTTCCCAACGTCACCATCATCGACGTGACGGACATGGTCGCGAAAGTCGGGCGAGTACTGGACATCATCTCGCTCATCACCCGGGCCCTCGCGACGTTGATGCTGGCCTCGGCCCTGCTGGTGCTCATGGCCAGCCTCATTGCCGGGCGCCTGGGGCGCCAGCGGGACCTGGCCATGCTGCGCACCATCGGTGCGTCGCACGGCACCCTGCTGCGCAGCCTCGCCTGGGAATTCCTGCTGCTGGGCGGCAGCTCCGCAGCCCTGGCCACGGCCCTGGCCTGGGCCCTGGCGCGAATCTACACCAGCCGCGTCCTGGAGCTGCCCACCCACCCGAGCCTCGCCATGGGGTTCCTGCTGCTGGGCGCCTCCGCCCTGCTGACCCTGGCCATCGGTGTGGCTGGCAGCCTGGGGGTGCTCAACGCCAAGCCCATGGACGTGCTGCGGGGGGAGTGAGCGGGCGGCGCCCATGCCAATCCGGGTACATTCCAAGGATGAGGAGGATGGACTGCCATGTCACTTGCTGAGTGGGCCGCCGACTACGTGAATCTGGTGCTGGCGGTGGGGCGCCACGACGCCAACTTTGTGGATGCCTATTACGGGCCCCAGGCCTGGAAGGCGGTGGCCGAGGCTGGGACCCCGCGGCCGCTTCCCGAGCTGTGGGCCGAGGCGGTGAGGATCCAGGAAGAAGTCGCTGCCTCGGAGCTGCTGCCCGACGAGGCGCTGCGACGCGACTACCTCCTGGGCCAGCTCGGGGCCGTGGCCGCGCACCTGGCGCGGCTGGAAGGGCATCGTTTCAGCTTCGACGACGAGGCCGAGGCCCTCTACCAGGTCCGGCCGCCTCGCACCTCTGAAGCCACCTTCGAAGCGGCCCTGGCGCGGCTGGGTCAAATCCTCGAAGGCTCCGGCTCCGTGCAGGACCGCTACCAGCGGGCCCGGGAGCGGATCATCGTCCCCACGGATCGCGTCGATGCCGTTTTCCAGGCGGCCATCGCCGAGGCCCGCAAGCGCACCCGTCGCCACGCGACGTTGCCGACCTCCGATCACTTCTCCGTGGAGTACGTCAGGGGCAAGTCCTGGTCCGCCTACAACTGGTACCAAGGCCGTGGGACCTCCGTGATCCAGGTGAACCTGGACCTGCCCATCGCCATCGACCGGGCCCTGGACCTGGCCGCCCACGAAGGCTATCCGGGCCACCACGTCTACAACGCGCTGCTGGAGCAGCGCTTCGCCCAGGGCCCGCCCGAGGGCCGGGGCTGGGAGGAGTTCACGGTCTACCCGCTGTTCTCGCCCCAGTCGCTCATCGCCGAAGGCACCGCCAACTTCGGCATCGAGGTGGCCTTTCCCGGCCGGGAGCGGCTGGCCTTCGAACGCGACGTGCTCTTCCCCCTGGCGGGCCTCGCTCCCGCCGAGGCCGAGCGCTGGGCCCGGGTGCAGGCCGAGCTGAAGGTGCTGGCCTTCGCCGATAACGAAGCCGCCCGCGGCTACCTGGACGGCCACCTCGACCGCGCCGCCGCCGAGGCCTTCCTGGTGAAGTTCTCCCTGCGCACCGAGGCCCAGGCCGCCCAGCGCCTCCGTTTCATCGACACCTACCGCAGCTACGTCATCAACTACAACCTGGGCGAACAGCTCGTGCGGAGGTGGGTCGAGGAGCAGGGCGGGACGGTGGAGGATCCTGATCGGCGGTGGGCCGTGTTCGTGGATCTCATTTCGAGTCCGCGCTTGCCGCGGGGGTTGGGGCTGTAGGTCTTCCAGATCGGCTCAATCCTGCCACTCCCGCTGGACGCTCGAACACCTCCTCCACCGAGTACGACAGTCTCCCCCCTAGGCAGGTGAAACGGGGCCAGCGCCCGGGGACTGGGACTGGGCCAGGCTGAAGGCCCAGGCCAGGCCCACCACGGCCACGCAGCCGATGAGGTTGTACCAGAGGAAGGAAATGCTGGTGAACGTGAAGCAGAGCAGCACGCCGATTTCAGCGACGATGGCAGCATAGAAAGCGGTTCCGCCCCGGACGCGCTTCACATAGAAGGCCGTGATGAAGATGCCGAGGATGGTGCCGTAGAACAGCGACCCGAGGATGTTCACGGCCTCGATGAGGGAGCCCAGGCGGGCGGCGTACTCGGCGAAGGCCATGGCGAAGCAGCCCCAGGCGAAGGTGGCGATGCGGCCCACCCACACTTCGCGTTGGCCCTGGCTGCCGCCGATGAGCCGCCGCCACAGATCCACCACGGTGGTCGCGCCCAGGGCGCTGATCTCGCCGGACATGGAGGACATCGAGCCTGAGAACACCGCGGCGATCACGAGCCCCACGAGTCCCACCGGCAGGCTGCTCAACACGTAGGCGAGGAAGATGTAGTTCGTGTCGTTGGGATTGGTGCCGGGGTTGGCCTTCTCGATGAGCGCCACGCCCTCACGCCGGATCGCTTCGCTCTCAGCGTGAGATTGTAAAAGCTGGTGCTTGGTCAAGGCGATCTCCGCCGCATCCCCGCTGTGCCGGGCGCTGACGTAGGCCTCTGCCCGCAGGCTCTGGTCAGTCCGGGCCCGGGCGAACTTCGTTTCGATGGCACGGTAGGCGGCCGCATCGGGGCCCGCCATCACCTGCTTCACGGGGCCCGGGTTGAAGAAGAGGGGCGGGGTATGGAACTGGTAGAAGACGAAGACCAGGGCGCCCAGCAGCAGGATGAGGAACTGCATGGGCACCTTGATCATGCCGTTCAGCAGCAGGCCCAGGCGGCTCTGGGTGAGGTCGCTGCCCGCCAGGTAGCGCTGCACCTGGGACTGGTCCGTTCCGAAGTAGGACAGCATGAGGAAGGTGCCGCCGATGAGCCCGGACCAGAGGTTGTAGCGGTTGTTGGGATCGAAGTGCGCATCGATGACGTTCAACCGGCCCAGGCCCCCCGCCACGTGGAGGGCATCGCTGAAGCTCACATGGGACGGCAGGCGGTGGGCGGTCATCACGCCCGCCAGGAGCATCCCGCCGGCGATGATCACCATCTGGGAGCTGTGGGCCCAGGCCACGGCCTTGGTGCCGCCCGTCACGGTGTAGATCATGACCAGCGTGCCCACCAGCAGGATGTTGACGTGGAGGCTCCAGCCCAGCAGCACGGACAGCACCAGGGCCGGCGCGAAGATGGTGAGGCCCACGGCGAGGCCGCGCTGGATGAGGAAGAGAATGGCGGCCAGCAGCCGGGTCTTCAGATCAAAGCGCGCCTCCAGGAGCTCGTAGGCCGTGGACACTTTCAGCCGGTGGTAGAGGGGAATGAGCGTGACCGAGAGGACCACCGCTGCAATGGGCAGGCCGAAATAGAACTGCACGAAACGCATGCCGTCCACGTAGGCCTGGCCCGGGGTGGAGAGGAAGGTGATGGCGCTCGTTTGTGTGGCGATGATGGACAGCCCGATGAGCCACCAGCGATGGTCGCGGCCCCCGCCGATGTAGCCCTCGCCGGTGGTGGCGCCGCGCCCCTTGTAGAGGCCCCACAGGACGACAAAGAGCAGGGCGCCGCCCAGGACGAACCAGTCCAGCCGGCTCACGAGTAGGCCCAACTAAAAAGGCGGAAGAGCAGGATGCAGAGCAGCAGCTCACCCAGGACCACGGCATAGACCCGCTTCCAGGAACCCAGTAGCGGCGGCATGCCTTCCTTCTCGGGCTCAGTCACGGTCATGTCCCAGAGCCAGGAGGTTGGCGAAGAGGCGCGTGGCGCCGGGCACGCCATCCGGCAGCTGGCGGAAGAAGGCAAGGCCCGTGTACACGTAGTGGCCCTTGCCATGCTGCGCCACGATCAGGGCGCCGCGATCCTCGGCTTCGCCGGGATCCGCCATGCCCAGCAGCGGCGTGTAGTGGGCGTCCCAGCCTTCGGCGTGGTAGAGGCTCCGCTCCTGCACCCAACCCTCGAAATCCTTCGCGGTGAGTTCGTTCGGCCGGTGGAACACAGGGTGGCCGGGCTGAAGGAAGCGCATGGGCGCCGTCTCGTCGGTGACGCGCTTCCGGCCCACCTTGAAGGGGTAGGGGCCGATGGCGTCCGTAACCATGGCCGCGTTGATGCCCGGGAAACCCACGTTCACGGTGTAGAGCACCACCTCGGTGCCGCCCGCTGCCACATAGGCATGGAGGCGCTCCTTGAGGGTCCGCAGGGCGGGGCGGGTGTTGTAGGCGCGGATGCCCAGCACGATGGCGTCGAAGGGGGCCAGGTCCTCCCGGGCCAGGGCCTCGTCCGTGAGCAGCTCGACCTCGTAGCCGATGCGGCGCAGGGCCTGGGGGATGTCATCGCCAGCCCCCATGACGTAGCCGATGCGGCGGCCGTTGTGCCTCAGGTCGAAGCGCTCGAGACGGACCTTCGCCTCCGGCAGAAGGGTCTGCAGGGGGATGTGCGGGTGATCCAGCTTCAGGATGCTATGGGCGGAATGGAATCCATCCCCCGTGTCCACTTCCGCATGCAGTTCGCTTGAGGTCGTCATGGCAGGCGGCGTGAGGCGGAACGACAGTTCCTGCTCCTCGCCGGCGTGGGTCAGGCTGAAGGCGCGTTCCAGGGGTTCCACCTTCCATGCGGCGGGCACCTTGAGCCGCACCCGACCCGACGCGGTGGAAGCCCCAGCGATCACCTTCAGAGGTACGTCCTTCGCGCCGGGCCCAGCAAAGACTTGCACAGTCTCGCCGAACGCCACGAGGGCGATGGGCACCACGGCCAGGGGCTGGTAGCGCTCGCCGAGGACCGGATCCCGGAAGCGGAACCGCACGGGCACCACCACGTCGAAGCTGCCTTCCGGGAGCGCCACGCGGGCCCGGAGGCGGAAGGGGGCGGGCGACTCGGGCAGGCCCGCCCAGGGCCCGGCACCGGGGCCTCCGAGCCAGTGGGGCTGGCTCAGCGGTGTGTTCACCGGCACCGTAAAGGTGAAGGCCGCTTTCATGGGGGCGTTGTCGGCCAGCGGCCTTCCATCCGGGCGGGCTTCCACGATGCGGATGCCTTCAGGCGCCACCGCTTCGAGGGTGAGCGATTCCAGCGCAAGGGGACTGCCTCCGCGGGCCAGCACGGCGGCGTTCACCGTGAGATGGTCGCCGGGCGCGGTCCGCTGCCGGTCGGCGACGGCTTCCACCCAAAGCCCGGCGGCGGCGCGGAGCGTCTCCTCCAGTTCGGCGGTCTTGGCCAGAAGGAGGGGTTCAGCCTGGGTCCCCGGGGGCAGGGCGCGCAAGGCCTGCAGCGCGCGGCCGAGCATGGGCAGGATGGCGGCGGGGTGATCGGCGCGAAAGCCCTGGCGGGCCTCGCGCAGCCGCGCGGCCACATCGCGGGTGCCCGGGAAGCGGGACCAGGCCAGGTCGATGCCATCGAACAAATCCGTCTTGGCGGGACGGCCCGCCAGCAGCTCAAAGCTCTCCTCCCGCTGGCCGCGCTGGGCCAGCACGCCGAAGCCCTGGCTGCGGTGCTGGCTGCGACTTTCAGCGGCAAGCTCGCCATAGGACAGGCCCAGCAGGGGATCATAGGCCCCCACGTCCAGCTTGAGGCTGCCGGCAGGGGGCTTGGGGGCGTCGTCAGTGAAGCGGTAGTGGTTCCACAGCAGCCGTGTGGCCTGCCAGGGGAGAAGGCCGGCCTTGATCTGTTCGGGGAAGCGGGTAGGATCCGCGGCCGCCTTGAAGGCCTCGATGGTGAGCAGGGCCGAGGCCGAATGATGACCGTGCCCAGCCTTCTCCTGGTCCGGAGGGAAACGCGTGAGGATGACATCGGGGCGAAAGGTGCGGAGGGTGCGCACCACATCGCCCAGCACCCGGTCGTGGTTCCAGATCCGCAGCGATTCTTCCGCGGTCTTGGAATACCCGAAATCCAGCGCCGAGGTGAAGAACTGCTCGGCGCCGTCGATGTGCCGTGCTGCGAGCAATTCCTGGGTGCGGATGGCCGCGAGCCCAGCCCCCAGCTCGGGGCCGATGAGGTTCTGGCCCCCGCCGCCCCGGGTGATGGAGAGGTAGGCCGTGCGCAGGTTGCGGCCCCTGGATAGGGTGGCGAGCACGGCAGTGTTTTCGTCATCGGGATGGGCGGCGATGTAGAGCACACTGCCCAGGGTCTGCAGGCGATCCAGCTGTTTCTGCACCTCCGCCGCATCCCGCACGGGGACCTGGGCCTGGAGCCACGGCAGAACCGTGGCCGCCAGTGCGATCGTGGCGATGCGGCGGAAGGGCTGCATGGATTACGGCTTGCGGCTGGCGGGGGGAATGATGCCGTTCATGCGCAGATACACGACCATCTGGCCGTAGTGATCGAAGCCGTGGGCGACGGTGAGGGTGGCCAGTTCCAGGCGCGTGGTGGTGCCCTTGCCCCAGGGTGTGGGGATGGAGGCGGTGGCGCTGGCGTCCTGGAGACCGGCAAAGGTCTTGTGGGCGTAGCCGAAGGAGTCCTTCAGATACTTGATGATCTCAGCCTTCGTCTTGAGCGCCTCCGGGCCGTTCTCTTCGCCGATATCCGCCGGGGCCTTTTCGCCCGCGATGCCCGCGCAGAAGAAGTAGTTGGCGGAGGCCACGTGGCGCACCTGCTGGGCAAAGGTCTTCACGCCCTTGAACTCACCGCTGGTGGGGGCGAAGTTGAAGGTGGCTTCGGGCATCGCTTCGGCGGCGGGCACGAACTCGCGCTCGAGGTTGGCGAGCTGGCGGTCCAGCACCTGTCCGGTCATGAGGGCCTTGTCTGCCACGGCCTTCGGGTCGGCGGGGGTTTGCGCAGGGGCGAGCCCCCCGGCAAGAAGAAGAACCAACGCGATTCGGGTGGGATGCATGTGGGGACTCCTTGAAAGGGAGGGCCATCATAGCGCCGGGCTGGACCATCAATGGAAGATAAGTGTAGGGATGATTCTTGATGGTGGGATCAACATCGACCGGCCGTATCCATCGACTCGACCAGGTGTTGTCTAAGTGATGGAGACGATATCCCTCGAAACCTAGGCAGCTGGTACCGGCAGATGGTCTCGTCGTCACAAGACGCCGCTCTCATCCCTAAGTCCACCCATTTTGGCGGGGGCGCTATTTCAGATTGATCGATGAATCTGGTTTTCTGAAGAACCATAATTTTAAATTCATGAAATATGTCATGTTATTTTGTGGCTCGAAACATGCAATGTTTCACGGGCCACCATTTCGGTGCGCACTGCTGCCTTTTTATTTGGCAGGAAGACAACCGTGGGCGTCGAGGCTTCCTGAACTGGAAGCCCATCTGAAAGGAATACACCATGTTGTGGACCATCGCAGTAATCCTTATCATCCTCTGGGCCCTGGGCCTCGTCAGCGCCTACACCATGGGCGGGTTCATTCATGTTCTGCTGGTGCTCGCCGTTATTGTCATCCTCGTCCAAGTGATTCAGGGGCGAAGGCTGACCTAGGGCGGTCATGTCCGATCCGTCCAAACCCGCCGACACAGCGCGGAACGCGACGGGCCTATGGTTTGCCCTCAAGAAGTCCGTCGGCCGGCTACTGGTCTGGTTCGAAATCCTGCCCCTGGCGATCAGGCTGACAATGCTGGGCCTGGTCGTCCTGGTTCCGGTTGCAGGTATCTATTCGTTCAGCCTTATCCATAGGCGGGCCGACCTCGCCGGGCAGGTCGAGACCATGATTGTCGACGGCAAGGCGGGCGATGGGATGTGGCGGCTTAACGACCAATTGCCCGTGGTTTTGGGTAACAGCTCCGTGCTGAATTTCCTGGAAACCAACCCGGTCGAGCGCGTCAATGTGGTCTATAGGCCCCTGACGTGGAACGTGTCCGAACGCATGATCCTGATCGAATCGCGGGGCAAATATTACGCGTATTACCCCAGCGACATGGAGACCAAGATCTTCACCGATAAGGCCGTCACCGCAACCTGGGGCGGCAAGCTGGTCTTCATTCCGCGCAGCGAACTCCGCGGCGGCAGCCTCAGATTGATCGAGCGTCTGGACTTGCGCTTTTCTGGAGCCCGTCCCCAGTCCGAGAAATATGCATGGACGACTGTCGCAAGCGGTCTGTTGTCGGCGGTTCTTCTGTTTGGTGTGCTGGCGGTCGTCTACATGCAGCTCAAGGGCCACTTCAAGACGCTCAAATTCATCGAGCCGTCGCACGTGCACGGCTCCATCGACGACCTGGTGGGCATGGACGACATCAAGGCCGAGGTGGCCCAGATCAAGGACCAGTATCAGCGCCGAGCGGCGTATGCCGAGTACGGCATCGTGAAGCCCTTCAATGTGATGTTCAGTGGTCCGGCGGGTACGGGCAAGACCAAGCTGGCCAGCTACCTGGCCAAGGAACTGGGACTTCCAATCCTGTTCCACTCCGCAGCCAACCTTGAAACAGGCCTGGTCGCGGGGGGCTCGAATACGCTTACCCGTATCCTGGCGCAAGCGACGCGGCGCAAGCGCTGCATCGTCTTCCTGGATGAGGCACAGGACCTGTTCATGAAGCGCGGGGGCCGCCGCAAGTTCGACGACGACACCTCGAATACGTTCCTGTCCGTGCTGGATGGTGTGCGCAGCCGGAACGGCGCTGAAATCATCTGGATCGTGGCCAGCAACTTTAATAGCGAGACCATGCCGATGGACGAAGCCATGCTGCGTCGCTTCCAGATGAAGGTGGACTTTCGCATGCCGAACCAGGAAGAGCGACTGGCGATCATCAGTCATTACCTGGGGCAACGCGCCGACAAGGTGCTGCCTGACCTGGACCTTCGCCACCTGGTTGCCGTGACCGAGGGTCGCAGCCCCGCGGATTTGGAGACCATCGTCAATCAGGCCGGTATCACTGCGGTGCAAGTGAACGGGATGATCGGTGAAGACACCCTGATGCAGGCCGCTGAGCGTGTACTGGTGGGCAACGTCAATACCGAAACCACCCAGGAACGCCAGCGCGACCGCCGCATCATCGCCACGCACGAGTGGGGCCACTTCCTGGTGGACCTCGACCATGAACGCAAGCTCACCAACGATAATTGGGAGCAGATGCTGGCCGAGGTGAAGACCATCAAGATTTCGCTCAAGGCCAACCCTCGCACCAACGCGCTGGGATTCGTGTTCCACAAGCTGGGGGTCAACCTGCTCAAGACCAAGGCCGACATCGAACATGAGGTGCGCGTGCTCCTGGGCGGCATGGCCAACGAGGAGCTGTTCTTCGGTGAAGATGGCACCACCAACGGAGCGCACAACGACATCACCCGCGTGACGAAGCTGCTCCACCATGCCGCGGGGGAAATGGGTATGTACCGCAAGACCCGACTCAACTTTGGTGCGCTCACGCAGGACAAATCAAACGGCGGCCACGCCGTGGACGAGGAAACGCGCAGCATCATGGAAGCGCAGAGCGAGCGCCTGTATGGTGAAACGAAGGCCATCCTGGCAGGGCTCATGCCCCTGACCGAGCATCTGGTCATCAAGCTGCTGGATGCGAATGAGATGAGCTTGGGAGATGCGCTGCTCGAGATCCGCAACTTCGAATCAGGCTGATGAAGCACCCACGACGGCCTGGTCCGGCCCGACGGCGAACGTGGTCCTGATGACCCTCCTGAACCACAAATTGTCCAGCAGTGCCCAGGAACCCAAAAGCGGTCCAAAGGGACACATGGTAGTTCCACGGCTCACCCCCCGCCTCCGCCACCCAATAAGCCCAGTCATGGCGCCCAGCAGCAGCAATTCCAGCAAAGGAACTCCCCCGCAAGCGGGGCGTTCCCTTGGTGGGCAGGGCCAAGTGCGTCGCGGTGCTTCCGAGAACACTGGCGTCTGGGAACGTGTTTTAGACACCATTTGGACATGGCAAGCACTTAGGCCCGGTTGCCCGGGCCTAAGTGCTTTGTTGACTGGTAGGGCTAACGGGATTTGAACCCGTGTTACCGCCGTGAAAGGCGGCAGAATGGCATAATCTGACACGCATAGACTCATATTGAGAAATATGTAATTTCAAAAAAATCAATTATTTATGAAATATCGTGCCTG
>JANXYT010000258.1 GCA_025355915.1 Holophagaceae bacterium | reverse complement strand
ACCGGATCACCGCCGATGCCGATGCAGGTGCTCTGGCCGATGCCGAGCGCCGTGAGCTGGCCCACGGCTTCATAGGTGAGGGTGCCGGAGCGGCTGACGACGCCCACGTGGCCCTGCAGGTGGATGCGGCCGGGCATGATGCCGATCTTGGCCAGGCCGGGGCTGATGATGCCCGGGCAGTTGGGGCCGATGAGGCGGCTCTTGGGGTAGTCGGGGAGGACGCGCTTGACCCTCACCATGTCGAGGACGGGGATACCCTCGGTAATGCAGACGATCAGCTCGATGCCCGCGTCGAGGGCCTCGAGGATGGCGTCCGCGGCTCCCACCGGGGGCACGAAGATCATGGTGGCGTTGGCGCCGGTCTTGGCGACGGCATCCTGGACGGTATTGAAGACCGGGAAGCCTTCGATCTCCGTGCCGCCCTTGCCGGGCGTCACGCCGCCCACGACCTTGGTGCCGTAGTCGCGGCAGCCCTTGGCGTGGAAGAGGCCTTCACGCCCGGTGATCCCCTGAACGATGAGTCTGGTGTGGTTGCCCACGAGAACTGCCATGTCATACCTCGCAAAAATGGAATTCCTGGGGTTCGGCTGAGGGTGCGGATCTCCCGCACACTCGGCGGGGGCCCGGGGGGACATCGCGAGCAAAGCGAGCAGGCGGTCCCCCCGGACAGCCTTGGGCGCTACTTGATGGAGGCGACCACTTTCACGGCGGCGTCCTCCAGATCGGTGGCGACAATGAGGTTCAGACCACTATCGGCCAGGATCTTTTTGCCCTCTTCGACGTTGGTGCCCTCGAGGCGCACGACCACGGGCACCTTGATGCCGATCTCCTTGGCCGCGTTCACAATGCCGGAGGCCACGATGTCGCAACGCATGATGCCACCGAAGATGTTCACCAGCACGGCCTTCACCGACTTGTCCTGCAGGATGATGCGGAAGGCGTTCTTCACCGCATCTTCGGTGGCGCTGCCACCCACATCCAGGAAGTTGGCGGGGGAGCTGCCGTGGTACTTGATGATGTCCATGGTGGCCATGGCCAGGCCCGCGCCATTCACCATGCAGCCGATGCTGCCATCCAGCTTGATGAAGTTCAGGTTGTACTTGCTGGCTTCCACTTCCTCTTCCGCTTCCTCATTGAGATCGCGGTAGGCCAGCACGTCGGGATGGCGGACCAGGCCGTTGTCATCGAAGCCGATCTTGGCGTCCAGGGCCGTCACCTCGCCCTGCTTGGTGATGACCAGTGGGTTGATCTCCACCATGGAGCAGTCCTTCTCCACGAAGAGCCGGTAGAGGTTCTGGAGGAACACCACACCCTGTTTGAAGGCATCCCCCTCGAGACCCAAGGCGAAGGCCACCTGGCGGGCCTGGAAGCCGCTGAGGCCCAGAGCCGGATCCACGGCCACCTTGACGATCTTTTCGGGGGTCTTCTCGGCCACTTCCTCGATCTCCACACCGCCTTCGGTGGAAGCCAGGATGGTGATTCGGCTGGTGCCACGATCCACCAGGAAGCTCAGGTAGAGCTCCCGCGCGATGTCCACGGGCTTGGAGAGGAATACCGTGCGGACCTTACGACCCTCGGCACCGGTCTGCTTGGTGACCAACTGCATGCCGACCATGGCCTTGAATTGCTCAGCGGCCTTGTCGGGGTCCGTGGCGAACTTCACGCCACCGCCCTTGCCACGGCCACCGGCATGGATCTGGGCCTTCACCACGCTGGCCCCACCGAAGCTCTTGGTGATCATTCGGGCTTCTTCCGCATCCTGGGCCACCTTCCCATCCGGGGTGGCTACTTTGTAGAGCCGAAGCAGTTCCTTGGCTTGGTACTCGTGGATGTTCATGCTAGCTCCAGGAAAGGTCGACCTCCAGTCTACAGGCCCGGCGCCGGAGGCCGAACCCCGAAGGCTGTGACCCGTGGCATCCTTTGGTGTATCCGGAGTCGTCCCCATGGCCCAGCTGGATCGTTTGCTCACCCAAGTCATTCTGAAAGCTGGCAGCCGGCTGGAACTAAAAGCCGACCGGAAGCCGCGGCTGGAGCTGAAATCTGGCGAAGCCATCGATCTGCTGCCCAACCCGCTGCCCGCGGTCATGGTCGAGGTGCTTGCCGGGGATGTGGTGCCGCCCGAACTCAAGGGAACCTGGCAGAAAGATGGCGAGGTCGAATTCGACTACGATCTGGCCGGCCAGAGCTTCCGGATCCGCCTGAGCCGGTATATGGAAACGCCTCAGATCCAGGCCGAGCACCAGGGGCCTTCACAGGCTCCGAGCGCGTCACCGGAAGGCAGCACGGCTTCCGCCGTGGTCGCATCCGCCCCAAAAGCGATGCTACCGACCCCCGCGCCAGCCGCCCCAATCGCCATGGAACGACCTGAGGCAGCACGGCCTGTGCCACGGTCCAGGAAGCCCCAGGCCCATCCCCTGGCTGAAAAACTCCTCTCAATCCTCATCGAAAAAGAGGGATCCGACCTGCACTGCACCAGCCATGAACCGCCCCTGATCCGCATTCATGGCGACATGAAGGAGATGGAGGGTTTCGGCCCCATGGATCCCGCCACCCTGCTGGAGATGATGGAAGTCCTGGCCACACCGGCGGCATGGCAACGCTTCGAGGAACACCATGATGCCGACTTCGCCTACGCCTATGAGGCGGGCGGCTGCCGCCTCCGGGTGAACTACTTCCATGACCGGGTGGGACCGGGAATGGTCTGCCGCGTCATTCCCAACCAGCTTCCAGATCCGGACCGGCTCGGCCTGCCGGATCCCGTGCGCCGCCTGGCGACGCTTTCCAAGGGCCTGGTGCTGGTAACGGGGCCCACGGGCAGTGGCAAATCCACCACCATGGCGGCCATTGTCGATCTGGCCAACCAGAAGCGGAAGGATCACATCCTCACCATCGAGGATCCCATCGAGTTCGTGCATACCCGCAAGGGCTGCCTGGTGAACCAGCGCGAAGTGGGAACCCACACGGATACCTTCAAGAGCGGCCTGCGCGCGGCCTTGCGCGAGGATCCCGACGTGGTGATGGTGGGCGAGATGCGGGACCTCGAGACCATCGCCATTGCCCTGGAAACCGCCGCCACGGGCCATCTCGTGTTCGGCACGCTGCATACCAGCAGCGCCATCGGCACCATCGACCGCATCGTGGATCAGTTCCCCGCCGACCGGCAGCAGCAGATCCGCGTGATGCTGGCGGACGCCCTGAAGTGCGTGGTGAGCCAGGTGCTGCTCAAGCGAGTGGGCGGCGGTCGCGTGGCGGCCCTGGAGACCCTCTTCATCACCCCCGCCATCGCCAACCTCATGCGCGAGGGCAAGAACTTCCAGATCCCCAGCGCCATGCAGACCGGCCGCAGCTACGGCCAGCGCCTCATGAACGACGCCCTGGTGGAGCTCATCCAGTCCCGCAAGGTCGAGCCCATGGAGGCCTACCTCAAATGCCCCGACAAGGAAACGTTCATCGCCGCCTGCAAGCGGGCCGGGATTCCCTTCGATCTGCGGCTGGGGGAGGCCGAGTCGTAGGCTCGAAGGCCGAAGCCTTTGAGGGCAGGGGAAAATCACATGCTGCGCGACAGCAGCGCTTCGGGGATATCTTTCAGCAACTCGCCGGTGGCGGCATCGCCCTGAATGGCCGTCACATGGGCCACCGCGTTTTTCGAGGCCTTCAGGGCCAGCTCCCGGGTTTCGGCCAGGGCGTCGTGCCGCTCAATGAGGGCTCGGAGGTTCGCCTCCTCGTCTTCGGGGATGGGCACTTCCTCGCCCCGGTCCCAGATGGTGCGGATCAGGGAGCGCACCTCGTCCGGGGCCCGCTCCAGCAGGGTGAGCATGGGCAGGGTGAGCTTGCCTTCCCGCAGGTCGCTGAAGGCGGGCTTGCCCAGCTGCTGGCTGGTGGCGGTGTAATCCAATAGATCGTCCACGAGCTGGAAAGCCCGGCCCACCTCAAGGCCGTACTGCCGCATGGCGGTGCACTCCACCTGGCTCCGCCCGGTGAGGACAGCGCCCGTTTCGGTGCAACCGCTGAACAGGAGGGCGGTCTTGCGCTCCTGAATATCGAAGTAGTCCTTGCGGGTGGTGTCCAGTTTGTAGAGCACGTCGTTCTGGATGAGCTCGCCTTCGATCATGCGGGTGGTGACCTCCGCGAAGATCTCCATCATCCGCCAGCTGCGCCCGGCAATGGCTTCACTCATGGCCACCAGGTAGAGCAGGTCCCCGAAGAGCACCGTGAGCGTGTTGCCCCAGAGCCGGTTGAGGGTGGGCATGCCGCGGCGGAGCTGGGCGTGGTCGATGACGTCATCGTGCACCAGGGTCGCAGTATGAATCAGCTCGAACACGGCGCCAAAGCGAACATCTTCGTCATTGGGAACACCGCAAAACCGCGAGGACAGCATCACCAGAGCCGGGCGCAGGCGCTTGCCCTGCCCTGCCCGAACATGGTTCGCCAGTTTCTGGACCACAGTCACATCACTCTGCAGGATGCGCTGCAGCTCCGCTTCGACCCCCGCGAGCTTGAGTGCAATGGGCAGGAAGTAGCGGGAGAGATCGAGTCGGGACATCTGCTCAGCCGCGGTAGTTGATGAACTGGAGATCGAGGCCCTGGTCGTCCTTCTTGAAGAGGGCGATGACTTCCTGCAGGTCGTCCCGGCTCTTGCCGCTCACCCGCAACTGGTCACCTTGGATGCTGGCCTGGACCTTGATCTTCGAGTCCTTCAGCGCCTTGATGAGGCCCTTGGCCTTTTCTACCGGGATGCCTTGCTGGATGGTGACCTCCTGGCGCACGCTGCCCTTGGAGGCGGGATCGATCTTGCCGTAGACCATGCTCCGGATGCTGACGCCGCGCTTGTGGAGTTTGGTCTGCAGCACGTCGATGACGGCCTTCAGCTTCACCTCATCGTCGCTGTGGAGCACCAGCACCTTGTCATCCTTCAGCTCGATTTTGGACACCGTGCCCTTGAAGTCGTAGCGCTGCCCGATCTCCTTCATGGCCTGAGTCACGGCGTTCTTCACCTCGTCCAGGTCTACCTTGCACACGACATCGAAGGAACAATCAGTGGCCATGGGGCACTCCTTAGCTCAGATCCAGTCAACAGACTAGCGCCTCGCCGGGGCTAAGGAAAAGACAGGACAGGATTAACAGGAGTGAAAAGGATTCACAGGATTCAATGGAACGACTGCAGTGCCCTAATCCTGTTCATCCGGCTTTTCATCCTGTTAATCCTGTCCACGTGTTTCGATTGAGGCTTCCAGCTTCCGCAACAGGGCCGGCCAGCCCTCCCACAAGCTCAAAAGCTGGAAGGCGGATAGCACCAGCGCGTGATGGATCTCCCCGCTGCGCATCCGCACCTGCCACTCGGGCCAGGAGGAAGCCCAGACCTGTAGTTCCTCGGCGGGGTCCAGGCCCAGGGCGCCATCGGGGTCGCAGTCCAGGGCCAGAAAGGTATGGCATCGGTTGTTCTGGGTGGCGGGATTCGGTGTGCAGGAGCCCAGGGCCACCCAGTGCGTCGACAGGAATCCCGTTTCCTCGCGCAATTCGCGGCGGGCGGATTCGGCGGGATCCTCATCCGGATCGCACCCGCCTCCGGGGATCTCCAGCGTCGCTGCGTCGATGCCATGGCGGAACTGCTCGACCACCAGCAGCTCGCCCTCCCGGGTGAAGGCGATCACATTCACCCAGTCCGGCCCCTGAAGGCGATAGAAGGCGTGCTCTTTCCCGGTATGGGGACTGCGCCGCTGGGCCACAATCTGCTGGAAGAGCCGTGAATCCTGACGGACGCTCTCTGATTCCTGCGCCCACGGCGTAGCTGGATCAAAGCCCTCCGGGTGGCGGTGCAGCAGCTTCATCAGTACCTCGGCACCGTGGCATCCAAACGGCTGTAGGCGTCAATTCCGCCCGAAAGGTGGGCGATGTCCCTGTATCCAACGCTGCGCAGGAACCGCAGGGCCTGGAGGCTGCGCATCCCGTGATGACAGTAGACCGCCACTGGACGGGCCAGATCGAGTTCACCCACCCGCTCCACCAGCTCTCCCAGTGGGATCAGCACCGCCCCAGGGATGTGGGCCAGTTCGTATTCCCAGGGTTCCCGCACGTCCAGAACCTGCACGCGGGAGAGATCCAGAGCTCGGAATGCCTGGGCATCGAGGTGAGGGCCGGCTTCAAACACGGGCGGTTCCCTCCGGGCTCTGCACACGGCTGCAGATGTGGTGGATGATGACGTCCATGGCGGTGCGGTTCTCCACGCCCGTGGGAACGATGAGATCGGCCCACCGCTTGCTGGGCTCGACGAATTCCAGATGCATGGGGCGCACGCTGTTCTCGTACTGATCCATGACGCTTTCCAGGCTGCGTCCGCGCTCCCGCGTGTCCCGCCGGATGCGGCGGAGGATCCGGATGTCCGCATCCGTGTCCACGAAAATCTTCACGTCCAGCAGCTCCCTGAGCTCCTTTAGCGCGAACAGCAGCAGGCCCTCCAGGATCACGACCTGGCCGGGCGGCAACGGCTCCTCCCAACCCGTTCGGTCCGACAGGGTGAAGTCGTACTTGGGTTTACGGATGCTCTCCCCGCCGTGGAGGGCTGAAAGATGGGCGGCCATCAGTTCCAGATCGAAGGCGTGGGGATGGTCCCAGTTCACGGGGCGCCCACCGAACCGGCCCTTCACGACCTCCAGTGGCGCGTAGTAGGC
>JANXYT010000013.1 GCA_025355915.1 Holophagaceae bacterium | reverse complement strand
TGCGGGGCCACAAGCGCGACCGGCTGCCCTGGGACGAACGCATCATGGTGGCCCTCTCCCACCAGCTGCCGGAATTCCCCACCACCGGCATCACCGAGCGCACCCTGGGCGAGCAGCTGGCCCAGTGGAGCGAAGGTGCCCGGCCCCAGTGGCTGCGGCCCAGCCTGCGCCTGGAGGCCCCCGACGTGCCCACCGTCACCCAGGCCGTGCAGGACGCCGACCGCCTGGCCGAAGAGGGCTGGATCCTCAAGGTGGGCCTGGAAACCGAGGCCGGATCTGACATCGGCGTGGCCAAGCTCTGGGAGCCCTCCACCGAGCCCGAGGTGCTGCAGGCCCGCCAGGTGCTGCTGCGCGGCCTGGCCCGCGCTGTGCCCTTCTTCCCGGCGCTGGAGCGCGCCCTCTCCGGCCAGAAGCCCGAAGATCTGGTGCTGCGGCCCACAGAGGCCTGGGGCTTCCTCACCCGTGGTGCCGCCCAACTGAAAGAAGCCGGTTTCCTGGTCCACATTCCGGAAGCCCTGGCCGATTTCGGCGGCGCCAAGCGCCTGCGGGCCAAGGTCCGCCTGGGCGCCCGCAACGTGCCGGATTCCGCACCGCTGGCCCAGGCTGGCCTGGAAGGCAATGTCAGCGCCGACTGGTCGCTCATGCTGGGCGACGACGCGCTGAGCGTGGAGGACTTCGCCCAGATGGCCAGCCTCAAGCACCCGCTGGTGGCCTGGCAGGGCAAGTGGGTGGCCCTGGATCCCGAGACCCTGAAGCAGATCCAGACCGTCATGCAAGCCAGCCGCGGGGCGGGGTTCGAAAGCATGACCAAGGGGGAAGCCTTGGCGGCCGCCCTCACCGGCACGGCCCGCATTCCCGGGGTGAGCGAGGCCATCGAGGTGGAAGTGGCCGGTGATTTCGGCGCGGCCCTCGACGACCTGAAGATCCTCCCTGACAAGCCCATCACCCAGCCCGCCAGTTTCCACGGCCAGCTGCGCCCCTACCAGTTGCGCGGCCTCGCCTGGCTGGAAGGCCTCGCGCGCCTCGGCCTGGGCGGCATCCTCGCGGACGACATGGGCCTCGGCAAGACCATCGAAGTGCTCGCCCTGCTGCTGCACCGCCAGACCCAAAGCCCTGCCTTCGGCCCGGCCACCCTGCTCGTCTGTCCCACCTCGCTGTTGGGCAACTGGGAACGGGAGCTGGCGAAGTTCGCACCGAGCCTGCCGGTCTTCGTGCACCATGGCAACAACCGCGACCCGCTGCCCTCCACCTTCAAGCCCCATACCCTGGTGCTCACCACCTACGGCGTGGTCCGTCGCGAGGAGGACACCTTTTCGAAGCGCCCCTGGGGCGGCGTGGTGGTGGACGAGGCCCAGGCCATCAAGAATGCCGGATCTGCCCAGGCCAAGGCCATCCGCAAGCTGCGGGGAGGCTTCCGCCTGGCCCTCACCGGCACGCCCATCGAGAACCGCCTCACGGAGCTCTGGTCGATCATGAGCGCCGGGCTTCCCGGCTACCTCGGCAGCGAAGCCCAGTTCAAGGAACACTTCGCCAACCCCATCGAAAAGTACCGCGACCCGGACGCCGCGACCGAGCTCCGCCAGCGCATCGGCCCCTTCATCCTGCGCCGCCTCAAGAGCGACAAGACCATCATCCAGGACCTGCCCGAGAAGCATGAGATGAAGGTCTTCACGACGCTCAGCCGCGAGCAGGCTGAGCTCTACCAGTACCGGGTCGAGAAGATGGACGAGGAACTGGACTCCGCCACCACCGGCATCGAGCGCCGGGGCCGCATCCTGGCCCTGCTCACGCACCTCAAGCAGATCTGCAACCACCCGAGCCAGTTCCTGAAGGCGCAAGGTCCCTACCGCGGCCGCAGCGGCAAGCTCGACCGCCTCACCGAGATGCTCGAGGAAGTGGTCGAGGCCGGCGAGCGCGCCATCGTCTTCACCCAGTTCAAGGAAATGGGCGACCGCCTGCAGATCCACCTCCTGGATGCTCTCGGTTTCGAACCGCCCTTCCTCCACGGGGGCACCTCGCGGGAAGGCCGCGACGAACTGGTGCGCAGCTTCCAGGAGGATCCGGATTCAGCTCCCGTGCTCCTGCTCAGCCTCAAGGCCGGCGGCGTGGGACTGAACCTCACGGCTGCCACCCATGTCTTCCATTTCGACCGCTGGTGGAACCCCGCCGTGGAGGATCAGGCCACGGATCGCACCTACCGCATCGGGCAGACCAAGAACGTGCAGGTGCACAAACTCGTCACCATCGGCACGCTGGAAGAGAAGATCGACGCGCTGCTGGAATCCAAGCGCGACCTGGCGGATCGCGTGGTGGGCAGCGGCGAAGGCTGGCTCACGGAACTGGACGGCGACGCGCTGCGCCGCCTGGTGGCGCTGGATCCCGATGCGGAGCTGCTGGACCCCGATGAAGGCAATGGCGAGGAACCCAAGCCAAAAGCGCCTCGGACCGCGGTCCGCCGGAAGGCGAAGGAGGTGGCGCCATGATCAGCCACACCGACCGCTTCGGCGCCACCTGGTGGGGCCGCCTCTGGATCCAGGGCCTCGGCCCTCACGTAGCAGACGGCGGCCACGTGCTTGCAGGGGTTGGCCCAGTCGGGGCAGTCGCAGTGGGT
>JANXYT010000495.1 GCA_025355915.1 Holophagaceae bacterium | reverse complement strand
ATCTGGGCTTCGCCCGGGCTGCCTTCGGATTCGAACGTCACCTTGGCCCCGGTCTTCAACCCCTTCGATTCCTGGTCTGAGAGGGTGGCCAGCAGTTCCTGCTCGCCCTCCCCCACCAGCTCCAGCAGGGGCATGCCGGGTCCGACGAAATCGCCCTCGTTCACCTTGCGGGACTGCACCACGCCGGAGAAGGGCGCCCGGATCTGGGTGTAGGCGATGTTGGCCTTCAGGGCCGTGACGCCGGCCTGGGCCTGGGCCACCTGGGCCTCCGCCTGCTCGAGTTCGACGGCCGTGCTGGCCTTCTGGGCCTGGAGGGCCTGGATGCGGCGATGGTAGGCCTCGACGGTGGCAAGTCCCGTCTGCGCGGCCTTCAGCTGGCCCTGCAGGTCCTCGTCACCGAGGGCGATCAGCAGGGTGCCAGCCGTCACGCGCTGACCCTCCTGCACCAGCACGCGCCGGACCTGGGCGGCCATGCGCGTGGACATCATGGCCGTCCGGGTGGACTGCAACGTGGCGGCCACCCAGGCGCCGCCCTCAGGCGAGCCCTGGGCCACCAGGGAGACGGCCACCTTGGGCAGCTCCTTCAGCTCGGGGCGCGCGTCCTTGTGACCGCAGGCGAGGGTTCCCAGGAGCGCGCCGGTGGCGGCCAGGGCGGAAAGGACGGTCTTCATGGATTCACTCCTTCGATGGGGTTGCCGGTGGCCAGATCGAGGCCGGCGCGGCTGACGCGAAGTTCAAACAAGCTCTGGAGAATGAGGGTATGAGCGCCTTGGACGGCGGCCTCGGCGTCGAGGACTTCGATCAGGGGGGCGAGGCCCTCCCTGTGGCGTGCTTCGCGCAGCCGCTTGGATTCCTCGGCGGCGGCCAGGGATTCCTTGGCGGCCGCATACCGGGCCTCGGCCGCAATGACGCCCTCCCGGGCCACGCGGACTTCGTGTTCCGCCTGCTGCTGCTTGAAGGTCCGCATGTCCGTCGCGGCCCGCTCCTGGGCGCGGGCGGCCTTGGCCTTGGCCACATCGGGCCCGGAGAATACCTTCCATTTCACGCCCACCGCGGCCCAGGTCCAGTTCCCCTTTTCGGACCAGGAGTGGTGCAGGGTGCCCGCCCCCACTTCCAGGCCCACCTCCGGCAGCAGGTTGCCCTTGGCGGCCTGGGCGCCTTCCTTGGCGGCCTTGGCTTGGAGGTCTGCCGCCACGAGGTCGCCGCGGAAGGCGGTGCCCTGGCTGGCCACGGGCGTGGCAGGTTCGAGCGGGGTGGCCAAGGGTCCCTCGACCGGGCCGGATCCGGTCAACAGACCCAGGCCCGACCGGGCCGAGCGGACCTGCTTCACCACCTCAGCCTTCTGGGCGTCCGCCTGGGCGTGGGCGGCCTTCAGACGCTGCAACTCGGATTCGAGCATGAGCCCCTGCTTCACGCGGGCCCCCACGAAATCCTCCATGCCCTGGATCCACTGACGGGTGTCGTCCACCCACTTCAGGGCCTGTTCGGCGACCTGGGTGCCGAAGTAGGCCTGGACCACCATCTGGGCCGTCTCCTGCTTCCGGCGTTCCTGGCTGGCCTGCTCCGCGTGGAACAGGTACTCCCCGGCCCGACGGGCGGCGGTGATGCGGCCGCCCGTGTAGAGGGGCTGCTGGAGCACGGCGGAGCCGCCATAGGCGCCGACGGGGTCCGGGTGATTCAGACTTAACGGATTGAAATCCGCCGCGCCGATGCGGGCCTGGTTCAGCTTGATGCCGAAGGCCATCATGGGCTCGTCGGTCCGCACTGCCTGGGCGTTCAGAGTGAGGGTGGGCCACCAGAGATCCCGGTAGCCCTCCGCTTCGGCCTGGCGGCTTTCCACCATGGCCTGGCCCGCCCGGAGGCCGGCCTGATCCGTCCAGGCCTTCCGGATGGCTCCTGACACGGTGAGAGGTTCCTGGGCGCCCAGCCCTGCCCCGGCGGCCAGAAGCAGCAGCATTGGTTGTAGTTTTTTAATGTTCATAAAGGAATACTCCAAGACAAAAAAAGGGCCGGAGCCCCCATCATTTCAGGGCTTTGTAGGTAACACGGGCGCGGTCACTGACATGGCCGCAGACCAGATCGCACAGCTCTCCCACCAGGGGCATGATCGGCGTGAAATAGACGGCGTTGCCTTCGGGCTCTCGGCTCACGAGTCCCACCCGTACGAGACAGGCCAGATGCTTCGACGCGTTGGCCTGGGACAGCCCGGCGGCATCGGCCACAGCGCCCTGACTGAGTGGACCCTTGGAATCCAGGAGGGACCGGAGGATCTTCAGCCGGGAGGCATCCCCAAGGGCGCTGAAGAGGCCGCTCACTTCGTCGATCATGGGATTGCTGAGCTGGTG
>JANXYT010000492.1 GCA_025355915.1 Holophagaceae bacterium | reverse complement strand
TCCCAAAGATGGACGGGACATTGGCCTTGGCGATGAAGGGAACCTTCTCCGCCTGCAGCTTGCAGAAGAGTTCGAGCTTCGGGGCGCTGCTGGGTTCTTTGGGTGACATGGGGGTCCAGGAATGGGTGCGGCCATCTCATTCGATGCCGCTCAGGGAAGAATGAAGTTTGAGACCGGGGCGCCATCGGGGCAACCCCACATCGTCTAATTTATAATCTAGACAATATCCTGTTTCATTTGGGCAAGGACCGCGGCTTCCACCTGGGAGATGAAGGTTTTCAGCGGCAGAGCGACCTTGGCACCGGAGGCCAGGCGATGGCCGCCTCCGTCGAATTGGCGACAGACTGCGTTCACATCCACCCGTTCCCTGGAACGCAGGCTCACCTTGGCACGGCCATCCGCAGTCTCCGAGAACAGCGCAGCGACTTCCACCCCCTTCAGCTTGCGGGGTTCCTCCACCAGCTCGTCCAGATCCTCCTGGGTGGCCCCGCAGGCAGCCAGATCCGCCTGCGTCACCGAGACATAGGCGAAGCGGCCGCCATCCCGCAGCTCGAGCCCGCCCATGGCCCGCCCGAAGAGCTTGAGCTTGGCCGGCGTGGCGGTCTGGTAGAGGGCGTTGAAGGTCCGCGCCGGATGGACGCCCTGGGCGATGAGGTCCGCTGCGGCGTGATGAATTTTGGGCGTGCTGTTGGAGTGCCGGAAGTTGCCCGTGTCGCTCACCAGGCCCGCATAGAGGGCTTGGGCCATCAGGGGTGGAAGATCGCCCCCGACACGGGGTCGAATCAGGTCGTAGACCAGCTCGGTGCTGGCGCTGGCGGTGGGGTCCGTGAACTCGGCGTCGAAGCCCTTGGGGGCGTCCTTCAGGTGGTGGTCGAGGCAGGCGCGGTCGGCCTTCGTCACCTCGAAGGCCGCGAACAGGGGCCCCATGCGATGAGGCTCTGAGGCGTCGATGAGCAGCCAGGCATCCGGCCAGGTGGCCAGGTCGCGATGGATTCCTTCAGGATCAAAGGCCTCGATCCAGCCCTCCGGATCCAGAAAACGCAGATTCTCGGGCAGTGAGGGCGTCACGACGATGCGCGCGTCCTTGCCCTGCCCCTTCAGGTGCGCAGCCAGGGCAATGGCGGCGCCAACCCCGTCCCCGTCCGGGTTTTCGTGGGTGGTGAGCAGGACCTTGGCGTGGCGGTCGAGAAAGGCGGCAAATCGATCCAGCATGAATCCTGACCTCCGGAGTCAGGATAGCAGGATCAAAGTTGCTCCCGTTTGCTCTCCAGACTGCCGGGCTTGAAGGCCTTCAGCTCATGTACCACTTCCGCCAGGAGGGCCCGCTTGAGGGCGTAGGGCAGGAAGGCGCTCTTGAAGCCCATGATGATGACTTCCTTGATCTCCTCGAGGCTGAAGCCCAGCTCCTCGTGGATGACCTGGAACTCCCGGCTCACCGTGGTGTTCGTGACCATGCGGTTGTCGGTGTTCACGGTGACGCGCAGGCCCAGATCGTAAAAGAGGCGGATGGGATGGTCGGCCATCTTCTTCACGGCCTTGGTCTGCACGTTGCTCGAGGGGCAGCATTCCAGGGGGATGCGATGGTCGTTCACGTAGTTCAGCAGGTCGCCGTCCTCGATGAGCCGCACGCCGTGGCCAATGCGGTGCGCGCCACAGAGGTGAATGGCCTGATGGATGCTTTCGGGACCGTAGGCTTCGCCCGCGTGCAAGGTGCAGTTGATGTTGTTCTGGAGCACCCGGCCGAAGGCGTCCTTGTGCCGTTTGGCGGGGAAGTTCTCTTCGGCGCCCGCCAGATCAAAGCCCACCACGCCCTTGTTCTTGAAGGCCACCGTAAGATCCGCCAGACGCAGCGAGATGTCCGGCGAAATATGGCGCATGCCGCAGAGGATGACGCCGGTCTTGATGTTGTACTTCCGCTCCGCCTGGGCCAGGCCTTCCAGCACGGCCTGGACGATGGCGTGCAGCGTGAGCCCCTTCTGCTGATGCAGGATGGGGCTGTAGCGCACCTCCAGGTAGCGGACATTCTCCTTGGCGGCGTCCTCCGCCAGTTCGAAGGACGTGCGAACCAGACTCTCGTAGGTCTGCATCACCGAAAGGGTGACGTCGAACGCCCGCAAATAGTCCACCAGCGACTTGCAGTCGTCCCCCACTTCCACAAAGGGGCGCAACCCCTCGATGGAATCGGCGGGCAGCTTCACCTTCTGCTGTTCCGCCAAGTCGAGGATGGTCGGGATGCGGAGGCTGCCGTCCAGATGGACATGCAGATCCGTCTTGGGAAGGCGCTGGAGATCCTGGAGCGTAAGTTTGGCCATCGCCAAGCCTAGCGCCTTGCAAGGCGATGGGCTATGAGGAGAAGGCTCTAGGCCATGGGCTGTGGGCTGTGGAAAAGCAAGAACCCGGCTTTGCCGGGTTCTTGCGCGGGGCTCCGGGGGTATATGCGCTGCGCGCATATACCCCCGGAGAGCATCAAGTACTGAGCTGGCTCAACCGGTGGGCCAGGACGGAATCATCCGTCGCCTTGCTCTGGCAGGCGTTGCAAAGGCCGAAGATCTGGTGGCTATGATGCAAGGGCCGGAACTCGAACTCCCTGCAGATCTGTTCCTGGAGTGCCTCCAGGTCGGGGCGGTAGAACTCGATG
>JANXYT010000252.1 GCA_025355915.1 Holophagaceae bacterium | reverse complement strand
CCGGTCCGGCTGGGGGAAGCGCAGGGATTCCGAGAAGGTACGGCTCTGGACCTTGGCCTCGTCCGTGGTCTCCCATTCGCCGTAGATGCTGGCGAAGCCTCGGGAGTAGAGCAGCTTGCCCGTGGCCTTGTCGGCCACCTCGACGCAGTATTTTCCGAGGTTGCTGGTGTCCACGGCCTTGCCGAGGTCGCCGGGCCAGGGCAGGGGCTCCAGCACCACGCGGTCCACGCCAAACCGTTCGGAGGCGGCATCTCCTGTATGGCCGTAGTCCACGCGGAGGGTGCTGGGGGGCGCGGCCAGACAGGCCAGGGCGGCGAGGGACAGCAGCAGGGGACGGATCGCCGGACGGAGCATGGGACACCTCGTCATCGAGGATAGACTGGAAGGCCGGAGTCCCGATGCTCACCGCAAAACAGCGCCAGTTCCTCAAGGCCCAAGCCCACAAGCTCAAGCCCGTCATGCACGTGGGGAAGGGGGGCGTCACGCCCGCCCAGGCCGCAGAACTCGATGTGATGGTGGACAGCCTTGAACTGGTGAAGGTCAAGGTCAACCCCAACAGCTTCGAGGACGAGGACACCGCAGCCAAGGCCATGTGCGCTTCCGTGCCCGGCCTGGAGCATGTCTGGACCATCGGCCACACCATGCTCTTCTTCCGCCCCAGCCGCACCCGCAACACCACAAGGTATCCCTTGCCCGGCTGATTCAGGTCTGGCACGGGTCCACCCGAAACATCCGGTGTGGAGGTTCGATGCCCTATCTTTCCTGGCTGGAGGGGACCCAGCTCATGCGTCATGCCGTTCACGAGGCATGCCAGCTGGGGAGGGATCCCCTGGCCTGTGCCGTGGCCCAACCGCACCTGGCCGACCTTTCCAGGGAGCATGCCGCCATCGACCGCATGAGCGGAATCTGGTGGGTGCGGGACCTGGATTCCGCCAATGGCACGCTGCTGAACGGATTGCCGCTCAATCAGCCCGATGGCGAGGCGCTCAGGGATGGGGATGAGTTGGTGATGGGCGGATGGCACGTGACCTTCACGGAGGGCTTCCCGGGCCTGGACGGAACCATGTTCGCTGAAAGGGTGGGCGACCTCTTTCATGAGGTTCGGCCGGAGCCCGCCCAGGCGATGATGCTGATCCGTGGCATCGAGCTGTTGCAGCGGTCCACAGAGAAGCTCCTGCAGCAGGCGGATTCCGATGCCATGGTGAAGGGGCTCCTGGAGGAATCCCTGCATCTGCTGCATGGAGATCGAGGCTTCCTCGTCATGAAGCGGAAAGATGGCGGGTGGCGCACCGCGCACCGCGTGGGCAATGTACAAGAGGGCATCGGCCTATCCCGGTCCGTCCTGGACTATGTGGCCCAGGAACACACGGCCGTATTGTCCAACCGGCCCCTCGTAGATCCGAGATTCGGGGGCATGAGCCTGGTGGAACTTCATCGGGGATCCCTGCTGTGCGCGCCCATGGAGGACGAGGGGGAGATCCATGGAGCCCTCTACCTGGACCGGGAAGCGGAAGGGCGCCCCTT
Source organism: Holophagaceae bacterium (assembly GCA_025355915.1). Taxonomy (GTDB): domain Bacteria; phylum Acidobacteriota; class Holophagae; order Holophagales; family Holophagaceae; genus Geothrix. Next base: position 1,663 of record JANXYT010000252.1, on the reverse strand, counting down.
CAGCCGCTTCGACCTGTCCGTCTTCCAGGCCTTCGTGCGGCTGGGGTCCATGGCCCTCCGCCAATCCATGCTCAACCGGCGGGCCCTGAGCCAGGCCGAACAGCAGGGTGAGCTGTTGAGGTTGCGCACCGAGCGCCAGCGGGAGGCCGACCGCCACGGCCAGCTGCTCGCGGCCATGGCCGCCCCGCTGAGGCGGGTGGACACCTGGGCGGAGGACCTTCCAGAAAGCACCGGGGAGGCCATCCGCGCTCAGCTCGATCAACTGACGGCGCTCCTCGAACATGGCGGCCGGGAGGGACTGGCAGAAGCTGAGCCCGTGGCAGGTCATCCGCTCCCGCTGGCCTCGCTCCAGGAGGACATGGTCCGGCGCTGGGAATCCTTGCTGCGCCTGCGCAAGGCCCGCTTGTGCGCCGCAGAAGCTCCATCGGCCTCCATCTGGATGACCGGCGGCCCTCTCTTGCTCGCCCTCGCGGGTCTCGTGGAACCCCTGCTCATGCAGTTGGCGGAAGGGGCTGCCGTCTCTACCCGGTGGGACCAGGAGCGGGGTTTCCGGATTCTGAGGCTGAGTCTCCCCGCCGGATTGCACGGCCCCGTGCCCGATCCCTGGACCCAGCGCATGCTGCAGGACGCCGGGGCGCGATGGCACTGGGCCGACCAGGCCCTGGCTCTCTTCTTCCCGGAAGGGCCTGACGCGATGCCCGAAGAACCCGCCCGCCCTTTGCTGGGCCTGGTGAGCGAGGAGCTGAACCTGCTGGGACTCTTTCAGACCGTGGCAGAGGCGGGCGATCTATGGCTGCACCCGCTGGAACAGGAGCCACCTCCGCCACCCCTCCCCAAGTTCCGGTTCCTGGTGGTGGATGCCAAGGGCACCAAGGATCTGGAGGGCTGCATCCGCGCCTATCGGCACCATCCTTCGTTCGCCACAACGCCGATCCTGGTGGTGCGCTGCACCGAGGACGAGACCCCCTCGCTCATCGAGGCTGGTGCCACGGATTGGCTGGCCGAGGGCTTCCGCTGGGAGGCGCTCCACCACCGTCTGCAGGTGTTGCGTGGCCATACCGCACTGCAGCAGCGAGCCCTTGCCACGGAACGGCTGGAATCTTTCCGGCAGATGGCGGGCACCCTGAAGCACGAGATCAACAATCCTCTGGCCATCATTTCAATGCAGGTGGAGATGCTGCAGCGGAAGTACCCCGAGGAGATCAAGCTCGCCAAGATCGGTGAAATGGTCGACCGGATTCGCGCCCTGGTGCAGGTGCTGCAGAAGATGCGGGAGACTCCCACAGAGGACTACGCGGACGGGTCGAGCATCCTGAAGCTGGGATAGGGGGCTTCAGGCTGGAGGCTGGAGGCTGGAAACCGGAGGCACTGCTTTCTGTTGCGGCGTTTTGCGCCGCGCTTGTTTTTTGTGTAGGCGCCGAGCCACCGGAGAGCCGATCCCAAAGGAAAAAAAGGATGCGCCGAAGGCCGCCTCAGGAATCTGTACCTCCAGCCTCCTACCTCCAGCCTCCTACCTCCAGCCTCCTACCTCCACCTGCCGCAGCCCCCGTTCGCTGAGAAGGGCTTGTACCGGCCAGTCGTGGGGTTCCACGGGGACGGAGAGATGCATCTGGGTCTCGAAGCCCACGCCAAGGGTGAACACCTCCTCCGGCAGTTTGGCCAG
>JANXYT010000484.1 GCA_025355915.1 Holophagaceae bacterium | reverse complement strand
TCCAGCGTTTCGCGGTTGTAGCGCTTGCCTTTGCACTGCTCGCAGGTGACGTAGACATCCGGGAGGAAGTGCATCTCGATCTTGAGGACGCCATCGCCCTCGCACTTCTCGCAGCGTCCGCCCTTCACGTTGAAGCTGTACCGGCCCGGCGCGTAGCCGCGGGCCTTGCTTTCCGGTAGCTGGGCGAAGAGTTCGCGCAGCGGCGTGAACAGGCCCGTGTACGTGGCGGGATTGCTGCGGGGCGTGCGGCCGATGGGGGCCTGGTCGATGTCGATGACCTTGTCCACGGCCTCGAGACCCTCGATGGTCTTGTGCTTGCCGACGATGTGCACGCCCTGGTGCAGCTGGTTGGCGAGGGCCTTGTAGAGGATCTCGTTCACCAGGGTGCTCTTGCCCGAACCGCTGACACCGGTGACGCAGGTGAAGAGGCCGATGGGAAAGTCCGCGTCCACTTTCTTGAGGTTGTTCTCCTCGGCCCCCACGATGGAGAGATGTCCACGCTTGGCCTTGCGGCGGGCGCGGGGCACGGGGATGGCGTCGCGGCCCGACAGGAAATCACCCGTGACAGAACCCGGCGTACGGCTGATTTCCTCCGGCGTGCCCTGGGCCACCACCATGCCACCGTGCTCACCAGCTCCCGGCCCCATGTCCACCACGTGGTCGGCGGCGAGGATGGTTTCGAGATCATGCTCCACCACCAGCACGGTGTTGCCCAGATCGCGCATCTCCTGGAGCGTGTGGATGAGCTGCAGGTTGTCCCGCTGGTGCAGGCCGATGCTGGGTTCGTCCAGCACGTAGAGCACGCCCTGGAGCTTGCTGCCGATCTGCGTGGCCAGACGGATGCGCTGGCCCTCCCCGCCCGAAAGGGTGGCCGCGCTGCGATCCAGCGTGAGGTAGCCGAGACCCACGTCATCCAGGAAGCCCAGGCGCTCGCGGATCTCCTTCAGCACCTTTTCGGCGATGACTGCATCCTTGCCCTCCAGGGCCAGGTCGGCGAACCACTTCCGGGCATCGCGCACGCTGTGAGCCACCACCTGGGCCACGTTCAGGCCACCCACGTAGACCGCCAAAACCTCCGGCTTCAAGCGCTGCCCGTCGCAATCCTCGCAGGGGATGACGCGCATGGATTCCTCCATCTCCGCGCGGATCTCTTCGCTGGAGGTTTCCCGGTAGCGGCGCTCAAGGTTGCCCACGATGCCCTCGAAGTGATGGACGAAGTCGTAGCGACTGCGCTTGCTTTCGTAGGTGAAGCGCATCTCCTTTTCCGTGCCGTGCAGCAGCAGGCGCCGGATGTCCGCGGGCAGTTTCTTCCAGGGCATGTCGAGGCTGAACTTCAGCTTGCGGGCCAGCTGATCCATCATCTGGGAGCGCCAGCCGTCCTCGCTCACGCTCTTCCATCCGCTGGCCTGGATGGCCCCCTGGCTGATGGCGAGGTTCGGGTTCGGGATGATCAGCTCCTCCGCGAACTGGCGTTTGAAGCCCAGCCCGTCGCAGGTGGGGCAGGCGCCGTAGGGACTGTTGAAGGAGAAGGAGCGCGGCTCCAGCTCCGGCAGGCCCTGCCCGAACTTGGCGCAGGTCAGGTTGTGGCAGGCCAACTTCGAGGAGAACAACTCTTCCTTCCCGTCACGGCGCCCGTCCTGGGCGCCGCCCTTCGGGCCATCCTGCGGACGGTGGGCCTCCGCTCCTGCTTCGGCCTCCAGCACGCAGAGGACGCTGCCCTCGGCCAGGTTGCAGGCGATCTCCAGGCTGTCCGCCAGCCGCGACTGGATGGCCGGGCTCACATTCAGGCGGTCGATCACCACTTCGATGGTGTGCTTCTTCTGCTTGTCCAGGTCAGGAAGGCCTTCGGTGAGATCGAGCATCCGGCCGTTGACACGGGCCCGGATGTAGCCGCGTTTCATGAGGTCCTGTAGGAGCTTCTTGTACTCGCCCTTGCGGCCCCGCACCACGGGCGCCAGGAGCTGCAGCTTGGTCCCCTCGGGCTTGGCCAGGATCTGGTCCGTCATCTCCTGGATGGTCTGGCTGGCAATGGGATTTCCGCAGGCCACGCAGGTGGGCCTGCCCGTACGGGCGTAGAGCAGGCGCAGGTAGTCGTAGATCTCCGTCACCGTCGCCACGGTGGACCGGGGGTTCTTGCTGGTGGTCTTCTGCTCGATGGAGATGGCGGGGGACAGCC
>JANXYT010000455.1 GCA_025355915.1 Holophagaceae bacterium | reverse complement strand
CTTTGCTTCGTCACGGCACTGGCGTCCCCCCTGCTGCAAGCCACTCCCCCGGCCGAAAAGGCCGTCATCCTCGCCACCACCACCAGCACCCAGGATTCCGGGCTGCTGGAGGACTTGATCCCCCCCTTCGAGAAGCAGACGGGCTACCGGGTGAAGACCATCGCCGTGGGCTCCGGCCAGGCCATCGCCATGGGGAGGCGCGGCGAGGCCGACGTGCTGCTGGTCCATTCCCCCGCGGCTGAGCAGGCCCTGGTGACTGAAGGCTCCGGCGTGAACCGGCGCATTGTGATGCACAACGATTTCGTTCTGGTGGGGCCGGCTTCCGATCCTGCGGGACTCTCAAAGCTCACCGCTTCGCAGGCCTTCCAGCGGATCGCTACCTCAAAATCGCTGTTCCTCTCCCGCGGTGACAACTCCGGCACCCATGCCCAGGAGCTGAAGCTCTGGAGGGCCGCCGGCATCGTGGTCGAAGGGCAGCCCTGGTACCAGCAGACGGGTCAGGGCATGGGCCAGACCCTGGCCATCGCCGCCGAAAAGCAGGCCTACACATTGTCAGACCGGGGCACGTACCTCGCCCTGCGCAAAAAACTCGGCCTTCCCATCCTTCACGAAGGTGATCCGTCCCTCAGGAATGTCTACCACGTCATCGAGGTAAACCCGGCGCGGTTCCCCAAGGTGAATGCGGCCGGAGGCCGCGCCTTTGCTGACTTCATGGTGTCGAAAGCCGTGCAGAGCCGCATCAAAGAATTCGGAATGGCACGCTATGGCTCGCCGCTATTCTTCCCTGATGCCGATGTCCCGGCCGCGGACGCCGGAAGGAGATAGAGCGCCATGTCGAACGCCATTTTCAGCCTTCCCGACTCCCACAGCGAGCCGATCCTTCCCTACGCCCCGGGATCCAAGGAACGCGCGCGGCTGAAGGCTGAACTGGAGCGGCAGTACCACCAGGAGATCGAGATCCCGCTGATCATCGGCGGCAAGGAAGTCCGCACGGGCAATACCCAGAAAGCGGTCTGCCCCCACGACCACCAGCATGTGCTGGCCCGCTACCACGAGGCGGGCGAGGCCGAGGTGCGCCTGGCCATCGACGCGGCCATGGCCGCCAAGAAGGACTGGGAGGCCACGCCCTGGGAAGACCGCGCCGCCATCTTCCACAAGATGGGCAGCCTCATCTCCTCGAAGTACCGCTACATCCTGAACGCCGCCACGATGCTGAACCAGTCGAAGAGCGCCTTCCAGGCGGAGATCGACAGCACCTGCGAAACGGCGGACTTCTTCCGCTTCAATGCGAAGTTCATGGAGCAGATCTACCAGCAGCAGCCCATCTCGGACCCCCACGTGTGGAACCGGGTGCACTATCGGGCGCTCGAAGGCTTCGTCTTCGCGGTGACCCCCTTCAACTTCACGGCCATCGCGGCGAACCTGCCCACGGCCCCCGCCATCATGGGCAACACCGTGGTGTGGAAGCCCGCCTCCACCTCCATCCTGTCCAACTACTACCTCATGCAGCTCTACAAGGAAGCCGGCCTGCCGGACGGCGTCATCAACTTCATCCCGGGCCGGGGCTCCATGATCGGCAAGATCGCACTGGAGGACCGGCACTTCGCGGGCCTCCACTTCACCGGCTCCACCGGCGTCTTCAACAGCATGTGGAAGACCATCAGCGGCAACCTGGAGCGCTACCGCAGCTATCCCCGCATCGTGGGCGAGACCGGCGGCAAGGACTTCATCTTCATGCACGAATCCGGCGACGGCGCCGAGGTGGCCGCCGCCATCGTCCGCGCGGGCTTCGAGTACCAGGGCCAGAAGTGCTCGGCCTGCTCCCGCGTCTACATCCCCGCCTCCCGCTGGGCGGAACTGAAGGACCGCGTCCTGGCCCTGCTGGCCGAAGTGAAGATGGGCGACGTGAGGGACTTCCGCAACTTCTTCAACGCCGTCATCGATGAAGCCGGCTTCGACAACACGATGAAGTACATCGAGCTGGCCCGGAACGCCAAGGACGCCCAGATCATCGCGGGCGGCAGGGGTGACAAGTCCGTGGGCTACTTCATCGAAC
>JANXYT010000385.1 GCA_025355915.1 Holophagaceae bacterium | reverse complement strand
GGACGCCAAGGGCTCGGTGGGCAGGCCCCGAAGGCGCTACCTGATTTCCGATGAGGGAATCGACGTCTTCCCCAAAAAATACTCCTGGCTCGCAACTGCCATCCTGGCTCAGCTCGCCCAGAAACTGGGACCTAGCGGGTCGAAATCCTTCATGCGGGAATTGGCTGGAGCGGTCGCACGGTCCCTTGAAATCCAGGTACAGCCCAAGGATTCTCCGGCAGTTCGCCTGCAGAAAGTGACCGGGCTATTGAATGAACTCGGCTACAGGGCGGTCTTGAAACAAGGGGATTCCTCCAGGGAGGGGGTCATCGAGGCGGTCAATTGTGTGTACCACCCGTGGCGAAGGTGCATCCGGAGCTCTGTCAATTTGATGTGAGCCTCATCGAGGAGGCTTCCGGAATGAACGTACGGCAGGATTCCTGTATCGCTAAGGGAGATGCTGTCTGCCGATTCTGCGTGACAAAGAATGGCAGTGGATAGGAGCTCTTCCACGTGCGGCGGAGGGCTTCCTGCCCTTCACACCCGGAGCAGGAAGCCACGGGAACCTCGGTGGGCCCCTCGAACCGGCGTCAACACGCCTTGGTTCGCCGCTGAGACCGAACTCGATTACCATTTTGATCCTCCCATCCGGGTCCAGAGATGCCATGACGCCTCCCCGCCCACCCAGCAGGACCTCCTTCAACGACGACCTGGGCCTCGGCATCGGGACTGAATCCGGGCGGGGGGTCAACAAGGATGGCACCTTCAATGTCCGACGGCTGGGGATGCCGCGCTTCCGGTCCTACGAGGGCTACCACCGCCTCATCACCATGGGCGGCCTCCACTTCCTGGGCCTGGTGCTCCTGGGATTCCTGATCACCAACGCCTTCTTCGCCGCCATCTACTGGAGCATCGGCATGGACCACTTCATCCGGACCGGCGGGGACACCCGCTGGGACCGGATGCTGGATGCCTTCTTCTTCAGCGCCCAGACCCTCACCACCGTGGGCTACGGCCACATCAGTCCCAGGAGCCACATGGTGAGCGCTGTCGCGGCGCTGGAATCCCTGCTGGGGCTCCTCAGCTTCGCCATGGCCACCGGGCTTCTCTATGGCCGGTTCTCCCGGCCCCATGCGCAGCTCTGCTTCAGCCAGCAGGCCCTGGTGGCTCCCTACCAGGGCGTCACGGGTTTCATGTTCCGGTTCGTCAACCGCCGCAGCAACCAGCTCATCGAGGTGGAGGCCACCGTGGTCCTCTCCCTCCTCGGCGAGGACCTGCTCACCCGCCGGTTTGTGACGCTGCCACTGGAACGGAGCAAGATCAGCCTCTTCCCGACAAGCTGGACCGTGGTGCATCCCATCGACGAGGCGAGCCCGCTCGCCGGCATGCAGGATGCCGAGCTCCGGAAGGCCAGGGCTGAGTTCATCGTCCTCATCAAGGCCTTCGATGACACCTTCGCCCAGACCATCTACCAGCGCACTTCGTACATCGCCGAAGAGGTTCGATGGGGGGCCCGCTTCAAGGCGATGACCATCGCCGGGCCAGATGGAAGGATGGTGATGGACCTGAATCTGGTGGATGCGGCGGAGGCCGTGGAAGGCTGATCCTGCCCCTGGGATCTTCGGGGCCGGTCCAGCCGGGTGGATACCAAGCTGTATGAACCAAAGATACTGACCAGGCAAGGTGTCGCGGACCTCCCGGATGCACCTACCATTCGGATATGAGCCACGACGATCCTCCCCGCCCGCGCCGGGTCCGCTACAAGGGCACGCACCCCCAGCGCTTCGGGGAGAAGTACAAAGAACTGGCGCCGGAACAGCACGCGGGCGAACTGGAAAAGGTGCTGGCCCGGGGCCACACGCCCGCGGGAACCCACCGCTCGATCATGGTGGGTGAAATCCTGGCGGTGCTGGACCCGAAGCCCGGCGAGGTGGCCCTGGACGCCACCCTGGGTTACGGCGGACACACGCGGGAGCTTCTGCCCCGGCTGCTCCCGGGCGGCCGACTTTTCGGCGTGGATGTGGATCCCATCGAACTGCCCCGCACCGAGGCTCGGCTGCGGGACCTGGGCTTTGGGGAGGATGTGCTCACGGTGCGTCGCATGAACTTCGCGGGACTGCCGCGCCTGCAGGCGGAAGCGGGCGGCTTCGATGTGGTGCTGGCGGACCTCGGCGTCTCCTCCATGCAGATCGACAATCCCGCCCGGGGTTTCACCTGGAAAGCCGAAGGCCCGCTGGATCTCCGCCTCAACCCCCAGCGCGGGCGGTCCGCTGCGGACCTGCTCACCACGCTGGATGAACCCTCCCTGGCGGAGCTGCTCGTGGAGAATTCGGACGAGCCCCACGCGGTCGCCATCGCCCGGGCAGTCCACGGCCAGAGCATCCGCACCACCCGCGACCTGGCAGCGCGCGTGCGAGCGGCCCTCCGCACCGAGCTCCACGAGTCCGAGCTGGAGGCAGAAACCAAGAAGTCCCTGCAGCGCACCTTCCAGGCCCTGCGCATCGCCGTGAATGACGAGTTCACGGTGCTGGACCAGTTCCTGTCTCTGTTGCCCG
>JANXYT010000364.1 GCA_025355915.1 Holophagaceae bacterium | reverse complement strand
TTGACGATGGCGCCGCCGGCGCTGAAGGAGAGATCCCAGTCCTTGCCGTCGCCGGGGGCGAGTTCGGCCGCCGTGAAGCGTGGGTCCTTGTTGCTGGACTTGGCCTTCCAGCTGTTGGAGCCGTAATAGGCGCTGAAGTTGCCCTCGAACTCGTTGCCGCCCCGCTTGATGATGGCATTGAGGTAGCCGCCCGTGAAGCCGCCGAACTCTGCGGGAGCACCAACGCCCCCCACCTGGATCTCGGAGAACCAGTCGGTGTTGGGGAAGATCCACTGGGTGGCACCGCCGGGATCACCCACGTTAACGCCATCCATCAGGTAGGCGTTGTTGCGTCGCATGCCACCCCAGGCGGCATTGGCGTTCACGCCGGGGGCCAGATTCATGATGCTGGACATGGCGCCAGTCCCGCGGGTCAAGGGCAGGCTCTTGATGTTGTCCATGACAAAATTCTGGGTGACGCCCACGGTGGCCGCATCGGCCGTACCGGAGGCGGAGACCACTTCCACAGTGGCGGTGGCAGTCGTCTGGAGCTTCCAGTTCACAGTGGAGGTGCGACCCAACTCGAGAAGCTCAGATCCGCTCTGGGTTGCGTAGCTGCCTGACTCCACAACGATCTTGTAGAGCCCGGGGGGCAACATGGCGAAACGGTAGCTCCCGTTCTCACCGGTACGCGTCGCCCTCTGGCCGCCGATCATGGACTCCGAGGAGATACGGACGGTGGCGCCCGCGAGGGGTTTGCCGGATGGGTCGCGGACCAGGCCCGTGAGGGCCGCGGTCGTGGTGTTCTGCGCCATGAGTGCGGCGGGACACGCCACGAGGGCCAGAACGAGCGCACTGAATCTGGAATTGCCAGAGTTTCTAGCCATCACGCCTCCGAAGATGTTGGATTGATGACAAGAAAGTAATGCTTTTTCCAAACACGAGTCAAGTTTTTTTTCATCAGCACCAAATCAACCACATACACCCCTTTCGGCGTGCGACCGGGCGGGACGGTTAGGGCGCGCTCAGGTCTTGGCAAATTTCCGGTGGGCCACGCGTTCGGCCTCGCGCATCTTGGTGAGGGCCTGTTGGGGGGCCTGGCTGGCGATGGACGTGGCAATGGCATGAGCCAGGACGCCGAAGGCCGTCACACTGTGAGAAAAGAGCAGGTTTTCCCCCGGGATGGGCAGGGTCAAAGTCGCAGACTTGGCCAGGGGGGAGTTGAGGTTGTCGGTGAATACCAGGACGGGAATACCGCGCTTCCGGGCGTAGGCGGCGGCGTCAAGGGTCTCATGCGAGTAGGGGCTGATGCTGATCGCGATCAACAGGTCCGTCGCCTCCAGCAGGCCCACTTGGGTGGCGAAATCCGCTGGGTTGCCCTCCATCACCGGCAGGCCGATGTTGATGAGAAGGTAGGCGAATTGGCGTGTCATGAGGGCCGACACGCCATCGCCGATGGCCAGACGATAGCGGCTGGCTTGCAGCCGCTTCACCACCCGCTGGAGAAGGTCCTCATTCACGGCCTTGACCAGAGTCTCAATGTTCCGCACATCCCGCCGGGCCACTTCCAGCAGGGTGGCCGAGGCGCCTACGGGGGACTGCAGGAGCTGCTCACCACGGCCATAGTGCTTCTTGGCGGCGCCGACAAGGGCCTTCCGCATCTCCAGGTAGCCTGAGTACTCAAGCTTCTTGGCGAAGCGCACGACAGTGGCCACACAGGTATGGGACTTCTCCGCCAGCTCTTCCACGCCCCAGAGGGCCGCCTCGTTCATGTTGGCGATAAGGCAATCCGCGATCTGCCGCTGGCTGGGAGACAGCCCCTGGGCGCTATGGAGACGATTCAGCAGAGGGTTCTTCGACGCGGACATGGGGCCCAGGATAGCGCGGTCAGGAGGAGAATTGGATCGAGCCGGCGCCCACGAACGCCGCCAGCCGTTCCAGGGCCTCGTCCAACCCGCGCCTTCGGGCCTTGGTGGCCTTGATGCCGGGCTCCCACCAGAGGCCCTTGACCTCCAGCAGGCCCTGGTTGCGGTGCAGCTTGGGATCGAGCCGACCCAC
>JANXYT010000265.1 GCA_025355915.1 Holophagaceae bacterium | reverse complement strand
CGGAGGTCATCCTGACCCTGCCCTGGCGGTCTGCGGTCCATTGAGCCCATAGCAGGTCCCCACGGTGCCGCGCGAGGGGCGCCGGGCGAGCGAGGCGAGGAAGGCGAGTCGAAGCGTAGCGGGTACTACGCGCGACGAGCGTGACGCTGAATCGCGACGCCCGCCGCCCCTCGCCCGAAGGGATGAAGCCAGCCGGGCGCTCCGCGGCGTCAGGTCCCTTGAACAACGAACCACGTTGCCCTGCGGGCCCTTCCTTGCGGCGCATCCCGGCTGGCGCCATCGCGGCGCGGCCGGGGGCTGAGATGGCTTCTTGATCATCATCAGATCCCCAGATCCGCGAGCTGGGCCAAATCGTCGGCCCCCAGGGGTTCCGCCGCCAGGCGGCGCTCGAAGCCGGCCTTGTTCCACAGGGCCAGGTGGTCCATCTGTCCCAGCACCGCGACCTCGCCCGTCAATTGGGCGGCCTCGCGCAGGATGGGCGGAATGACGAAGCGGCCCTGGACGTCGGGCTCGACTTCGCTGCCGAAATAGGCCGTGGTCTCCAGGAACTTGCGCTTGGCCGGGCTGGTGGACGGCAGGGCGGCCAGGCGGGCCTCGATGGCCTCCCAGACCGGCATGGGATAGATGCGGGCGGAACGGCCATCCAGAGAGGTCAGGTAATGCCGCAGGGCCCCGCCCCCCTCGCCCTGGGCGAAGGTCTCCAACTCGGCCTTGAAGGAGGAAGGGAGCTTCAGACGGCCCTTCTCATCCACCGTGGCCGGTGAGTTTCCGCGGAGTCGCAACACCAGCATCGCCTTTCAACCAGCAGCCCAAAAGCGGAGGGTTGGGCTGGAGTTGGACCACTTTGATCCACTTCAAACCACTTTTCTCCACTGAGAACCACTTCAAAGTCTAGAAAGACTTAGAAATGCAACAAGCGGAAATAAAAACGAAAAGCGAAACCGTTTTATCGTTTCTCGCGAAAATTGGTCGAATTTTTACCCATCCAATCGATTCGTCCGGTCCTGGACCGCACCTTTCAGCCAAAAGAACCGAGCCCGCCTTGTCAGGCCCCTAGGAGCGTGTCCAAGTAATGGGTGGGGGCTGCACTGGGGCGCCAGCCGAGGGAGGCATATATCTGTTTGTCTCGCGTATCGCCAGAGGCGATACCGAGAAGGAAGGCGACGAAGGCCTTCTCGGTATCGGCGAAGCCGATACGCGAGACGTACTGAATTCTGGTGGTTCCAAGGACGAGGAGCCTGACGCTGCATCCCGACGGCTGCCACCCCAGCCCGAAGGGTTGATGACAAAGGGCTCCCATGCTGCGTCACCGGGCCTGGCTCGGACCTGCGGTCCTCGGGGCTCCACCCCCGCCACCGGCTGCGCCGATGCGGCCCTATCCGCTTCGCGGATGGTGAACGGTGAACCTGCACCGCCCTGCGCCCACTTCCTTCTCGGTATCGCCAGCGGCGATACGCGAGACAAACCGAATTCTGCCTGGAAACCCTTTGCCATCAACGCAGCCCCTATCGATTCCTTGGACACGCTCCTAGTAATTCACGCTCACGTCGCCCCGGGCCCAGGTCTGGCAGGCCAGGCGCTGGTCGGGGTTCGCCTTCAGGGCCTTGAGGACGCGGGTCTCGGCCCCGCCCATCTCGCTGAGGTGCTCGGCCCCTTCCACGACGGTGACGAGGCAGGTGCCGCAGCGGGCATGGCCGCCGCAGCGGTGAGGCAGCGGCACATGGGCCTTGGTGCTGGCCGCCAGGAGCGCTGTCTCCCGATCGCATTCCGCCGTGCCGGGGGTCTTGCCATCGAATCGGATGGTGTGCATGGAATACCCATAAGTTATTAAAGCAGAAGGAATATAAACACTACTCTTCCACTCTATCAGGGCGCCCCCGCCCGAGATGGCCTTTCGCTGTGGCCAGGAACCGTTGCCTCGCCAGGACGTGGTCCACGATAGGCTCGGGATAGTCGAGGCAAACCCGCAGGGCCTTGGGTGCCTTCCAGGGTTCCTGGATGAAGGCGGCGGGGCAGCCTGCCAATTCCGGCACCCAGCGCCTCACATAGTCCCCGTCCGGGTCGAACTTCAGGCCCTGAGCCACCGGGTTGAAGATCCGGAACCAGGGCTGGGCGTCGCAGCCGCAGCCCGCGCTCCACTGCCAGCCCGAACTGTTCTGGGCCCAGTCGCCATCCGTGAGCCAATGCATGTAGTGGGCCTCACCCTGCCGGTAGTCCAGCAACAGGTGCTTGGTCAGGAAGCTGGCGGTCACCATGCGGGCCCGGTTGTGGACAAACCCCTCCGCCTTCAACTGGCGGGCCGCCGCGTCCACCACGGGGTAGCCGGTGTGGCCTTCCGTCCAGGCCAGCCAGGATGCATCGTCTTCCCGCCAGGGGAAGCCTTGGAATTCGGCTCGAAAGGGCTGTTCCAGCAACTCCGGCCACTCCCACAACAGGTGGTGGCTGAATTCGCGCCAGAGCAGTTCATTGAGGTAGCGCCGCCCGGATTCGCCAGACGCAGCCGTCACCACGGCCTGCCAGACCGTGCTTACTGACAGGGTGCCGAACTTCAAATCGGCGCTGAGCCGCGACGTACCCGGCCGGTCCATGCGGTCACGGTCTGTGCCGTAGTCGGCCAGGGGTCCCCCCACGAAAGCCTTCAGCCGCGCTCGGGCGGCCTTCTCCCCGCCGTGCTGGAGTTGCGGATTCGACAAGAGACCCAGGTCCTCCATGGTGGGAATGGAAACCGTCTCGATGGCGAGGTCTTCCGGCAGCGGCGAAAGCGCCCGCGGCGCAGCCAGCGCCGGTTCCAGGTCCAGCCGCATCCCGCAGGCCCTTCCGAAGGGCGTGAACACGCGGAACATGCCGCCCTGGCCGTTCCGCACCGATCCTGGTGGCAGCAAGGTTTCGCCCTCGAACAACCGGAAGGCGATGCCCTCCCGCTCCAGGGCCACACCCACGCGGCGGTCGCGCTCGCGGCCAAAGGGTTCCACCCAGCGATGAGCCAGCACCCGGTCCACCTTCCATAGCGCGGCCAGCCGCGGCACCACATCGACGCTGCGCCCCGGCACCACCAGCAGGCGCGAACCCAGACGTGCCAGGTTGGCTTCCAGCTCCCGCAGCGACGCCAGCAGGAACTGCATGCGATGGGGCAGCTCCCGGGCCCGCTCCGGCGCAAAGAAGAAGGGATCGAGCACAAAAAGGGGGATCATGTCGCCCGACGCTGCAGCCTCCACCAGGGGCCCGTGGTCCGCCACGCGAAGATCCTTGCCCCGGAACCACACGATGCTACGCATTCTGCGAGCCTAGCGGAGAACCGAATCGCCAGGCTCTGGAAGTATCTGGACGAAGCTCTTCCCTTCGCCCACCTCGCCGTGTCAGGCGCTGCAAAAGATGGTGTCCACGGTGATGTCCTCGAAGGCGTCGTTGCACGCGATGGTGATCTGCACCTTGGGGATGAGGTTGGGCACGACCTTCTTGCCCCGTTGGACCACGATCTCCTGCTGGCGCCCGTGGCCGCTGACGCGCAGGACCGTGATGCGTTTGATTTCCACCTCGATGAGGGCTTCCGTGCCCTCGTCGAGTTTCTCTTCGGGGAAGAGATGACGAAGGCGTCCGCCCGCACGCCCACCGGAAGGAGGGTGTCATCGCTGGCGCGGGACGTTCAGGTCATTCGTTCTCGCCGCTGCCCAGCGCCACTTGCCAAAGTCCCATGGGATCAGGATGCAGCAGCCATTCAGACACCACGGGGCGGCGTGTCCAGGCACCCATCTCCAGTTCCTGATCCAGCTGCCCCGCACCCCAACCCGCGTAGCCAAGAAACAACCGGTAGCGGGCCGTCGGATCCTCCAGCAGGGATTCCAGCAGGTCCCTGCGGTGGCTCACGAAGTGCGTGAGGTCGACCACGGTGTCTTCTTCCTCGGGCAGGCCGCCTTGCACCAGGAGAATGCCCCTCTGCGGATCCACAGGACCGCCACGCCAGGCCGTGGCCTCCTCATATCCCTGGTAGTCCAGGCCCCCCTCCTCGCCCACCTGGGCCAGCGCCAGCGGCAGGGGGCGGTTCAAGATCAGCCCCAGGGCTCCCTCCTCGTCGTGCTCCACGATCAGCAATACGCTGTGGAGGAAATTGGGGTCCAGGAGCGCGGGGCTAGCCACCAGGAGGCAGGGGGTTTCGTACACCATGATGCCGATGATCATAGCCCAGCGCACGAGTCAGGCGCTGAGCCCTCGCTAGACTGGGGGATGCCTACACCTCCGCCCTCCCACCTCGGCGCCCTTCGTGAGGGGCTCCGCCTGCTCCGTCGCCACCCGGTCCTCTCCCTCGGACTCGCCGTGCTGGCCATGGGACTGGCCCAGCTCGGCCCGGCCCTGGAACTGGCGGCGGGCGCGGGGCCGAGCCTGCTCCTCCAGCCCATCTTCGGATTCGCGGGCCTCCTGCCCTTGGAGATGTACTTCATCCCTCGCCTACAGGCCCAGTTGGATGCGGAAACCCTGGACACCCCCGGGAATCCCGCGACGGGATGGCGGGAGGCCTTCGACGGGCGCTGGCTTCGGACCTTCCTCGCCCGCCTCGGCATCAGTGTGGTCATTGGCCTGGGCCTGCTCTTGTTCCTGGTGCCCGGCATCGTGGTCCTGACGCTGTTCGGTTGGGCGCCCCTGCGCATGCTGCTCCGCGGTGACGGCCTGCTGGCGGCCTTGCGCTGGAGCCAAGCCGCCATGGCCCGCCACTGGCTGCGGATCGTCCAGGCGGTATTGGCCATGATCCTGGTAGCCCTGGTCTACCAGGTGGCGGCCAGTTGGGCCCTGGATCGACTCCTCCCCGCCACGGATCCCGATCTGGGGCCGGGCGCCCTGCTGCGCTTGAAGCACCCGGCCTTCTGGGTCTTCAACTTTATGGGCGGGGGGTTGAACCTCTGGCTCAGCTGCGCCCTGCTGGCGCTCTACCAGCGGCTGGAGGCCGCCGTGGCAGGGGCTGGGCCCGCCGCCTGAGGGTCACTCCTCCTCCACAAAGAAGCCGGGGTCCTCGATCTCGACGAGTTCTCCAGCCTCCAACCCCTGGCGCTGTTCAGCGGTCAGGTCTGTCTCGATCCAGCGCGGATCGATGCGGACATTGAGAAAATGGGCCGAGGGCTCGGCGCTTTCAAAGTCCTCGCGGCGGCGCCAGAGGTGTACCCAGCCCACGTGGTTGATGCGCGCCCAGACCTTCACGATCCCCCCGCCCCGCTCACGTGCAGGGACCTCCGGCTTCGCCTTCCTTTCGGAGGACGGCCACGGCGTGGCTGAGCAGGGGCCAGGCCAGCTGGATCTGCTCCAGGGCCGCCGCGGGACGACCGGAAAGGTTGAGGATCACCGTGCGCCCGGCGATGCCGCAGACAGCGCGGCTGGCGAAGGCCAGGGGATGGCCGCCCTTCGCGCGGATCAGCTCGCAGATGCCCGGGGCCTCCCGCTCGATGACCCGACGCGTGGCCTCGGGCGTCGTATCCCGAGAGCCGAACCCCGTGCCCCCGCAGGTGAGGACAAGGGGCGTGCCAGCCGCCACAGCCTCGAGCAAAGCGTGTTCCAACAAACCCGGGTCATCGGGCATCAGCGAGGAGGATATGGCGTTCACGCCCTGCCCCTTCAGCCACAGAGTCAGCAGCGGTGTGGACTGATCCTCATATTCGCCCCGGGAAGCCCGGTCTGAAAGGGTGATGAGATGCAGGCGGTCCATATCAGGGCATCACCAGATCGTCATCCTGCAGCGCCTTTTCCATCTGGGCCTGGCGGTAGGCGAGGTATCTCTCGCGGATGCCGGAATCGCTGAGCGACAGGATGGATGTGGCCAGCAACGCAGCATTGATGGCACCGGGCTTCCCGATGGCGAGGGTACCGACCGGAATGCCTGCGGGCATCTGCACGGTGGAAAGCAACGCGTCCATGCCCTCGGTGGCCCAGCCCTTCATGGGAACGCCCAGCACGGGGAGGTGGGTTTTGCTGGCGCAGACACCCGCCAGGTGGGCGGCCCCACCCGCGGCGGCAATGATCACTTTCAGGCCCCGGCCCTCGGCGCCCTTGCAGAATTCGACCACCTTCTCGGGCGTGCGGTGGGCGCTGGCAACATGGGCCTCGAAGGAAATGCCCAGGCCCTTCAACGTCAGAGCCGTGTGCTTCATGGTCTCCCAGTCATTCTTGGAGCCCATCAG
>JANXYT010000261.1 GCA_025355915.1 Holophagaceae bacterium | reverse complement strand
CTGGACGCCTTCACCACCCGCCCCGAAGTGGCCCACATCCAGACCAGCCTCATCTTCGAATGCGCCAAGGGCAAGCTGATGCCGAACTACCGGACCCCGGCGGAGATACGTCCCCGCTGACCAAGGCCCCCCGCCCCCATGACGGGGGGCGCAGGCAACACCGTAGGGTGCGGCTTCGGCGGGGTCACCTATCTTGATCTTCATGCATACGACCCCGTGGCTCCTGCCGCTGTTCTTGACGATCCCCGGCGTGGCCGCAGGGAATCCCGCAGGACCGAGCCCCGCGACCGGTCGGGTGGATTTCGCCAAGGAGGTGCGCCCCATTCTGGAACGCTGCCAGCCCTGCCATTTCAAGGCCGGAGCAGTCTACGGGCGGTACCCCTTCGACCGGCCCGACACGGTGCATCGACTCGGAGAGCGGCTCTTCACCCGAATCAAGGATGAGAAGGATCAGGCGATCCTTCGCGCCTTCCTGGCCCAGGGCTGGTGAGGGTCGAGCGCACAGGGGATCCCTCTACCCATCCACGCTACTGCCCCCCTCCTGCGGGCCCGGCCAGCACCCGCTCGATGCGCCGGTCCGGCACCAGCCAGATCAGCGCCACCACCCAGTAGAGGCCGAAGCCCGCCCACCGGTTGGCGAAGGATAAGAGGATGGCCGCGGCATAGATCCCGATGGAAAGCTTGCCCTTGAAATCGCTGCCCACGGCGGTAGCGAGCAGTGAGCCTTCGGGGTGGTAATGGATGAGGCACTGGCTCAACAGGTAGTAGGCCAGGCCCGCCATGAGCAGCACCACCCCATAGGGGGCCACCGGCCGGGCCGCGAAGTGGTTCTCACCCATCCAGGCCGTGGCGAAGGGCACCAGCGACAGCCAGAAGAGCAGGTGCGTGTTGGCCCAGAGGATCGGCCCGTTCACCTTCTTCACGGCGTGCATCAGGCATTAGTGTCGCGCGGGGGATGCTCGACACAATGGATCGGCCCGTTCACCTTCTTCACGGCGTGCATCAGGTGGTGGTGGTTGTTCCAGTAGATGGCGAGGTAGATGAAGCTGAGCGCGTAGCTCACGAAGGTCGGCAGCAGCACACCCAGCGCCGCAAAGGAGTCCCCGTGCGGCACCTTCAGCTCCAGCACCATGATGGTGATGAGGATGGCCAGCACCCCGTCACTAAATGCCTCGAGCCGGTTCTTCCCCATGGTTGACCTCGGATGTGATGCGCGATTGTTCCATGGCCCGGTATGCGCGGGTCAAGCCTCCAGGTATTTGGCGGCCAGCCGTTGCAGGGTGTTGAAGCCCCGGAAGGTGGCTTTGATCTTCACTGTCTTCTCGAACACCGCGTTGGAGAAGGTGGACTCGCTTTGCTTGACTTGGCACAGCCACCACACCTCACGGCCCAGGATGCGGAAGGCGTCCACGCCCGTTCGAAGGGTCTGGAGCCGGGCCTCTCGCTCCACCGTGAGTGGCTCATGAAGGAAAGCCACATTCAGCGCTTTGGCTGCGGCCACCTCAGTCTCGTCG
The DNA here is from genome assembly GCA_025355915.1 of Holophagaceae bacterium. Taxonomy (GTDB): domain Bacteria; phylum Acidobacteriota; class Holophagae; order Holophagales; family Holophagaceae; genus Geothrix. The sequence goes on along the minus strand of JANXYT010000261.1, from coordinate 2,870 downwards.
AAGGGGCACCCCTTCCCCAGGGCCGCCAGTTCCCGGTCCGTACGCAAGAAGGTGATCACCTCGTAGCCCAGGAGTTCCTGGAGGTGTCCTTCGATCTTTCGTTGAAGCGTCGACTCGCTCGCCGCGCCGCCATCGAAGACGACATTCCCGCTGGCGATGAAGGTCTCCACGTTTCGAAGCCCCAGTCCCTCGAACAGCTCCTTCAGCCTCGCCATGGCCACCGTGTGCCCGCCGACATTGATGGCGCGGAGGAAGGCGAAGGTGCGGCTCATAGCTGCTCTCGGGCTGCCAAGGCCCGGTCCGCCAACCGCCCCAGATCCCCACTGCCCTGGCTGTTGGCGAGGCTCTTGGCGAGGGCCACCAGCATGGCCTCCTGCGCGAAGGGTGGCAGATGCGGCAGCAGGTCGGCGGCGGCGGCCACGCAGAGAACCTGATGGGCATGATTGAACGTCGGGTCATTGCGGCTGGCGGCCTCGGCCAAGGCCGCCAGCACGGGCTCGATGTTCCCCGCGCTTGCCAGCCCCTGGGCATGACCCATGGCCAGGGCAGGCTCGGCATCCAGAATCGCATTGAGAAGCGCTTCGACGTTAGGTTCGGGGGTCGCCGCAGGTCGCACGCGCTCCTCGGGTTCGTCCGTGGGAAAGAGGTTCACCAGGGCCGCGGCCTGGCACCAGACGCGAGGATCCGTCGGCCGGGTGCGGGCGAGGGTGGCCAGGTAGGCGAAGGTCCAGGCGGTCTTGCCCTCCAGATCGCGCCGGGCATCCAACTGTTTTTCAGACGCGGCCAGGACCAGCGCCGCCAGGGTGTCTCCGGCCCCCTGCCCGGCTTTCAGCCGCTCCGTGAACCGGTCCAGCAGGGCCACCAGACCCTCGTCGCAGATATCACGCACCTGGGCCGCGAGCGCCTGTTCCTCGAGGGACGAATCAGTCCAGGGCACGGCGACCTCCACGTCGGCCATCCGCTTGGCGGCGCGCCGGGCCCAGAAGGTGTCTTCCGGTGTGGCCGCCAGCCAGGCCGCCAGGCCGAACAGCCGCCGGCCTGTCGCCTTGGGACGCCCGAGCCGTCCGTGCAAATCCCCCAGATCGCAGGCCAACGCCACCTTGTGGCCGACATTGGCCATGTCCGTTTCCGTCAGCTGTCCGAGGCGCTGAAAATCACCGACCTCTGGAAGGTCGAAACCCTGGGCCTCCGCAGAGGCCAGGCCAGGTCGACGGGACTGGATGAACCCCTCGAGGTTGCGCCAACTGCCGCTCCCTTTGGCCGCCAGAACCTGGGCATGGACCCCGGCCGACCTTCGCCCTTCGTGGGCGGCCATGTGCAGTTGCGTTGCCAGGGCCCGGAGGAAGCTCTGTTCCTCCAGCAGTGGTTGCAACCGCAGCACTGCCCGCAGGCCAGGAATGCCATGGGGCAGATGGGGCAGATAGGCCTCCCAGTCTATGCGGGGAATGAGCGTCTTCACCGCCTCTCGCGCGGCGTCACGCACGCCATCGGGCCCGGCGACACGGTCCGCGAAGGCTACGAAAAATGCCTCCGTGGGGGTCTCCAGCTCCTGCTGCCAGCGCGACTCGACCGTCATGGAACATCTCATTTGCGAAAAGAAACGGAGCGGAAAGGAGGACACGAAGTCACGAAGGCCACGAAGCCGATGCCTTGTTCCATTCTTCGTGTCTTCGTGTCTTCGTGGTGGATCTTTATGTCCTGGAATCCATCACGCGCCCTCCAGCGGTAGAGCCCAGGCGGCGGCCACGAGCCTGGCCCAGTGGTGGTTCCAGGCCCGTTTCCACACGAGGCTGCCCTCTTTCATATCCGCAGCTTCGAGACGCTGATGGAGTTCCCCACGCAGCACCTGGGCACTTGGTCCCAGCGCGGCTTCGGCCAGGACCAGCAGGGCGGCACGGGCCTCCCGCTCCTGGTCGTGATGGGCCAGATACCCGGCCGATTCCGGTGAGGGGGCCGAGGCCTGGACGCGCTGCCAAGTCTCAAACGCGGACTTGGCGGCGGGATCATCCCGCAAGGGTGCCTTCACCTTGGCCCAGTCCCGGTGGGTGTCCAGCCCTGGACCAGCCCGGACCACTGCCTCCCGCAGCTTCACGGCCTTGACCACATCGCGATCCAGGTGCTTGAGGGCCACGAAGGTACGCGGCTTCTCGCGCTTCTCCCGGCGGTCAAAAAAGGCGTTGAGGGCCGCCACCACCAGGTCCATGGGCACGCCACCCGCTTCCCAGGCCAGCACCTGGCGGTAGTCATCGGTGGACAGCAGCCCGGCGCGTCCCCAGGCCCGAAAGGCCCACTCGCGCTCCAGCCAGTCCTTCTCCTCCCGTGAATACGACATCAGCGGGGCTCCGGCACCAGCCAGGTACCGTCCTTCAGGTGGAGGGCGCCATTCTCCCAGGCCAGAATCTCCTCGGGGATGATCCCGGCCTTGGCGAAGCCTCGCAGGCGGAAAGGCCCGGCGCCCAGCACACGGCCCTTCCGGTCCCAGACCTCCAATTGCCAGAGGGTGCCCTGGTGACTCCCCACCTTGAGGAAGACCCCCTGGTTGCCTTCGCCGCCCCACACGGCCTCCGCAGGTACCGAGGCAGGACGGGAAGGGACACCGCGGCACCCGGCCAGGAGTCCCGCCAGAACGGCTGTCATCACCAGAATCGTCAAAGGTCGCGCCATGCCGACATTCTACCCGTTAGAATGGTGGTCGAGGAGGGCCTGGCCCTGATCCGCGAACAGATCCGCTACAAGAGCCGCAAGGAGATCGACAAGCTGCGCGAGGCCGGCCGGGTGGCTGCCAACGCGTTGCGCATCGCCGCCCGGGCCGCCCGGCCGGGCGTGAGCCTGCTGGAACTGGACCGCATCGCCGAAACCTACATCCGGCA
>JANXYT010000236.1 GCA_025355915.1 Holophagaceae bacterium | reverse complement strand
CGGCGCCAGGAGGCGATCCGCGGCAGGGCCACCAGCAGCAGGATCAACAGGCAGACCGCCGCAAACATCAGACCCGGAAGGAAAGGGTATTCCCTCATCCAGGCGGCCAGCGTTGTCGGGAAATGCGCGATGGCGATCATGGGGTTCTCTGAGGGGATGATGCGCCCGCCTCAGAATTCAGGCAAGCCCAGGGATCTGGCGAGGGCGATGAAGGCCTCAGGAAGGGGAGCCTCCGCGTGGATGCGCGCTCCGGTGACGGGGTGATCCACGGACAGCTTCCAGGCATGAAGGGACGGATGGGGCAACAGCAGGGCTTGGCCATCCACATCCTTCCAGCGGCCGGGCCCTCCGTAGAGGGGATCCCCCATGATCGGCGCCCGCAGGTGGGCGAGGTGCACGCGGATCTGGTGGGTGCGCCCCGTCAGCAGTTCGCATTCCACCAGGGCGATGCTGGTGGTGCGGGCCAGCACGCGGAGGCGGGTCTGAGCGGGCCGTCCGCCCGCGGCCACCACCATGCGCAGGCGATCCCGCTTGTGGCGGGCGATGGGCTCGTCGATAAGCAGGCTGCCCAGCTGCGGCAGCTTGGGGGAATGGCGGACGATGGCCAGGTACCGCTTCTCCACCGTGCGGGCCTTGAACTGGGCCTGGATGGCGCGCTGGGCCTCGGCGGTCTTGGTGAGGCAGAGGCAGCCCGTGGTGTAGCGGTCCAGGCGGTGCACGAGCCCCGGCCAGCCGGAGGCCAGTTCCTCGGTGTCCTCCGCTTCCTCGATCACGGATTCGAGCATCACCGGGGATTTGAGGCGGTGCAGCAGGGCGTTGACGACCGTGCCTCCGGCGTGGCCTGGGCCAGGATGGACGACCATGCCGGTGGGCTTGTCCACGATCCACAGGTGGGCGTCCTCGAACAGGGTGGGCAGGTCGATGTCCTCGGCCTCCAGGTGGGCCGCCGGGGCCGCGATCACCGGAAGCTCCGTCTCAACCAGGTCGCCCGGGCGCAACTTTCCGCCACCCTTGGTCACCGCGACGCCATTGACCTTGATCTCGCCGGTGCGCACATGGCCATCCCAACGGGCGCGGGGGATCTCGGGAAAGCGGTCGGCCAGAAAGCGGTCCAAGCGGGGGGCGCCGTCTTCGGCGATAAGTTTCACTTAGTCTCCTTACGCCGGCTCCAGACCAACCAAAGGCCCAGTCCCAGCAACATGAATGCAATGCCCGTGAGCCGTCCCGTGCTGAGCCAGGCCCAGTTCAGCCAGCCGGTGCCTCGGTCCACATCACCGCGCCAGGTCTCGGTGACGACGCGGCCCAGGCCTTCCACCAGGAAGTAGAGGGCAAAGATCTGGCCCTGGAAGGTCCGCTTGGGGCGGGCCAGCAGGAGCACCGCCATCACGGCGAGGTTGGCGAGGGTGTTGTAGAGCTGCACGGGATGGAGGGGGATGCCGAGAGGGGTGCCGCTGAAGGCATGGGCGATGGGATCCGTGAAGGTGGTGGCCCAGGAGGCGTGGCTTTCAGTGCCGTAGCAGCAGCCCGCGGAGAAACAACCGAGCCGTCCGATGGCTTGGCCCAGGGCCACGCCGGGCACCAGGGCATCACCGGTGATCCGCAGGGGCAGACCCTGGCCCTTGCGGAGCTTCCAGAAGAACACGGCTGCCGCGGCGATGACCCCCCCGTGGATGGCACCCCCGGCCCGCAGGGTGGCGAAGGAGAACACTTCCCGCAGGGGCGTGCCGCTGAACAGGTCCACCACGATCATCAGGAGCTTGGACCCCACGATGCCCGAGATGAGCATGGCGATGGCCAAGTCCGTGATGGCCGCCGGGGCCAGCCCGTCCAGCTTCGCCTGCCGCTTGGCCAGGGCCGTGCCAGCGAAGAAGGCGATGGCCAGCAGCAGACCGTAGGTGCCCAACGGAAAGGAGCCGATTTCAAAGAGGACTGGATGCATGGTCGGATTCCGAACGGATGAGTGGAAACTGAAGGCTGAAGACTGAAGACTGAAGGCTGAAGGCTGAAGGCTGAAGGCTGAAGAGGAGATCCCCATGTCCCGGACCGTGACGACCCTGACCGCGCAGGATCTGGCCGAACGCCTGGGTGGCAACCTGGAGCATTGTCCCCCGGAACGGCCCATTTCCGAAGTGAAGCCGCTGGAGGAGGCCAGCGCTGGGTCTGTGAGCTTTCTGGCCAACCCGAAATATGCCTCCAAAGCGCAGGAGAGCGCCGCAGGCCTGATCTTCGTGGATGCGACGGTGGACCTCGGCGGCCATCCCGTGTTGCGGGTGAAGCACCCCTACTGGGCCTTCGCCCAGGCCATCGGCTGGCTGCATCCGGAACCGGCGGCCGAATGGAGCGTCACCCCGGTGCATCCTACCGTGGTGGTGGGGGCAGGCTGCCGCATCGCCCCCGGCGCCACGGTGGGCGCGCGCACCGTGCTGGGGCAGGGCTGCGTGGTGCACCCGGGCGTTCACATCGGGGACGATTGCGTACTGGGTGACGGCTGCGAGTTGTTCTCAGGCGTGGTGCTGTACCGGCGGACACGGCTCGGCAACCGCGTGGCCATCCACGCGAACTCGGTGGTGGGCAGTGATGGTTACGGCTATGTGCTGGTGGAGGGCCGTCACGCCAAGATCCCCCAGGTGGGCTGGGTGGAACTGGGCAACGAGGTGGAGATCGGCGCCTGCGTGACCATTGACCGCGGCGTCCTCGGCCCCACGCGCATCGGCGCGGGCACCAAGATCGACAACCAGGTGCAGGTGGGCCACAACGTGCAGGTGGGGAACCACTGCCTGCTGGTGAGCCAGACCGGCATCAGCGGCTCCACCAAACTCGGTGACTACGTGACGCTGGCAGGGAAGGTGGGCGTGGTGGGCCACATCGAGATCGGCAGCCGCAGCGTGGTGGGCGGCAACAGCGTGGTGGCCAAGAGCCTGCCCGAGGGCAGCTTCGTCACGGGCTTTCCGGCCCGCCCCCACCGCGAATGGGCCGAAGCCCAGGCCGCCTTGAACCGCTTGCCCAGACTCATGAAACAGCTGCGGAAGGGTTAGCCTCAGCCCATGGCCTGCAGCGGACTGCCCCCAGCCATGGCCCGGAGATCGGGTGTCCCGGGAGGTAGCGCGAGCACCTGGAGGTCCACGGGCCGGCCCAGCGAGGCCAGCTCCGCCTCGAGGTGGGGGCGGAGGGCCGAAACCTGGTCGGGATCTTGAAGCCACAGCCGCACCCTCAGGCCGGCGCTGCGCTGCTCCAAGCCCAGCCTGACCTCGCCCAGGGTGCTGAAGGGAACGCTCAGGAATACGCGGTGGACGGGGTCGGATTCACCACGCGCCGAATCCCCTTCCCCTTCGATCCAGATCCGCATGGGTTCAGCCCCGTGCGCCCAGGGGAGGGGCAACTCGAACCAGCCCGTTCCCTCCTTGGCTTGCAGATTGTGAAAGGCAGACTCGGCGGGGGAGGCCGCAGGATCGGCCAGGGTCTTCATGGCCTCCTTCATCCAAGCCGACCATGCCTCCGGCTGCTCGGCGACGGACAGCCCGGCCTGGACGAGGCTGCGGAGCAGGGCCGCGAGGGGCGTAGGTTCGGCGCCCTCGGCCTGGAGCCTGGCCATCAGCGGTCCCGCTTCGCCGAGGACCAAGGGGGCGAGCAAGGCCGGAGCGGGAGGCGGGGTCGCGCGGATCACCTGCAGGCGAATGCCGGCTCCCTCCGGCAGGGGCAGGGCCTTCAGCGTGAGGGCGCTGCCGAGTGGGAAGGGCAGGCTGCCCTGGGCCTGCAACTGCTTTCCATCCGCGAGGCGAAGGACCAGCCCTTCCGGGAGGATGGCCTCGAGGGTGGCCTCCAGGGTCTGGCCCGTGGGGGTGTTGAACAGCGCCGGGACGGACGGGGCCGCGGTGGCCGGAATCCTCAGGGATCCCAGGATCGCGGGGGTTTCCATCAGATCTTGAAGTGCCGGCGCAGGTGGCCCGGGATGTCTGACAGGGGTGCGACGACATCGACGCAACCCCGTTCCACGGCGGCGCGCGGCATGCCGTAGACCACACAGGATTCTTCGGATTCGGCCAGGGTATGGGCCCCCTTGTGCTTCAACTGCTCCATGCCCTTGGCGCCGTCGGAGCCCATGCCCGTCAGGATTCCCGCCAAGACCTGCCCGCGGAACAGTTCGGCCACGCTGAGGAAGAGCACATCCACGCTGGGGCGGTGGAGGGACGAGACGGGTTCGGTGCTCAACTCGATGCAGCCCTTCGGCCCCCGGGCTCCGTAGGTCATATGGAGGCCGCCGGGCGCAATATAGACGGTGCCGGCCTTGAGTGGTTCGCCCTGCTCGGCCTCCTTCACATGCACCTGGCAGAGACCGTCCAGGCGATCCGCAAAGGGCTTGGTGAAGGTGCTCGGCATGTGCTGGACCACGAGGCAAGCCACCTGCAGGTTGGCCGGAAGGGCCGGCAGGATGTCCTGCAGGGCCTTGGGGCCGCCGGTGGAACTGCCGATCACCAGCAACTCCGCCTGTGGGGAGGAGCCCAGCGCAGACCCTGACGGGGGCGCAGCTGCCTTCGGGAGCGTCCCAGGCTTGCCCGCCGCGGGGACCGGGGAGGGTGTTGGAGTGGTCGCTGACGGCTTGTGGAAGCGAGGGCTCGTGGCCAGCCGGCGCACCTTGTCCTGCAGGTCCTGCTGGATCTGCAGGATGCTCATGCTGGCGAAGCTGTTCTCTTTGGGGATGAAGTCCAGGGCCCCGATGGAAAGGGCTTCCAGGGTGGACTGGGCGCCTTCCTGGGTGAGGCTCGAGACCATGAGCACCGGCATCGGAAAATCCGCCATGATCTTCTTCAGGCAGGTGAGACCGTCCATGCGCGGCATCTCGATGTCGAGGGTGACGATGTCGGGCTTGTGTTCCTGGATCTTCTCGAGGGCATCGATGCCGTCACGGGCCGTGGCCACCACGCGCAGGTCCGGCGCCTCCTCCAGCATCTTCTGAAGGGATTTGCGCATGAAGGGGCTGTCGTCCACCACCAGGATTCGGATCGTTGGAGTCATGGTTGTTCCCCTAGGCCTGGAATGCCACTTCGACGAAGGCCAGGGCGTGGTCCACTTCGTCGTCGATGGAGAAGGTCAGCCGTTCCACGTCCAGATCCTTGTGCAGGGCGCCCGCCAGCACCGCCTTGAAAGCGGGCAGGTCCTCGAGTGAGATCAGCAGGCGCTCGTCCGCCGGGCCCATGGGGATGCGGGTGCGGACCAACAGATCGGCCAGGTGGATCAGGTTGGGCAGGAAGTCATCAGGTTTGGGATCATGATGATCACGAATCACCTCAACGATCATCGGAGGGAACGACCAGTCCGCCGCGAGGAGCGACCCAGCCTCGGCGTGGTCCATGCCCAGCACCTCGCGCTCCGCGTCCACGTAGTGCGCGCCTTCGGCCACCTTTTGGAGGACGGCGGCGTAGGCCTCGGGATAACAGGTGTCGAGGGCGATCTTGCCGATGTCGTGGAGCAGGCCCGTGAGGAAGGCGGTCTCCGCCTGCCCGTGCCGCTTGGCCAGGATGCAGACGCCCTTGGCGGTGAGGCCCACGGCCACGCTGTGCTGCCACAGCTTCACGGCATCCAGGTGGGCTCCGCCCTTCAGGGTGCGGATGACCGCGGCGCCGGTGCCAAGGTTGGCTACCGCGTCGAAGCCCAGGCGCAGCACGGCGGTGCGCAGATCCATGACGGACCCTTCACCCACGTAGAAGGCGGAATTGGCGAGGCGCAGCAAGGTGGCGGACAGGGAGGGGTCCTTCGACAGGATGCCGAGGATGCGGTCCACGCTGCAGCGGTCGTCCTGCACGGCCTCGCCCAGGGCCACCACCGTGAGGGGGAGGCTTGGAAGGGACTTGGCCTTCAGGCGCGAGACGAACTGCTCCCGGGTGATCATTCAGAACTCCGCAACCATCGACTTGTCCTGCTCGATGGCCGCCCGCACGCCCTCCTTGATTCCAGCCAGGGCCTCAGAGCTGAGCTTGAGGATCTCCATGGCCTGGGAGGAGGCGTCTTCCAGGTGCCGGGGGTCACCAATGCCGATCTTTTCTTCCAAAGCCAGTTGGTTGGAGAGGGCCACGATGGCGGCCAGTTCCTGATGCTCCTCGGGCGCGTGAAGGGGATCATGGTGCCAGCGCACCGCGGACTGCAGGCTGGAAGCCAGGTTCCACCGGCTCACGAGGGCCTCGCCGACCATGGCGTGGTCGAAGCCGAAGGTGTCCAGCTCCAGCTGGAGGCATCCCCCCTGCTCGTTATAGACCGTGCGCAGCAGGGTGCCGTAGCGCTCGGGAAACTTGACGCCCAGCACCGATTTCCCGATGTCATGCATCAGGCCCCCGATGAAGGCCTCCTCGACCCGGGCGAAGCGGAGGCTCTTGGCGAAGGCCCGGCTGGCGATGGCTGACACCAGGGCGTGTTCCCAGATCAGGCGCTCCTGCAGGCCGACGGTGCCCCGATGGTAGAGGTTCTTGGCTGAGCTGGCGATGACCACGCTCTTGATGGTGGAAAACCCGAGGGTCATGATCGCCTGGGTCAGGGTGGTGACCTCACGCACCATGCCGAACATGGCGGAATTGGAGATCTTCAGGATTTGGCTGGTGAGAGCCTGATCCATGGCGATGACCTTGCGCAGGTCTTCGGCGTTGGCGTCGGGATCCGCCGAGACCCGCAGCACCTGAGAGGCCACCTGGGGCAGGGGCGGCAGATCTCCAAGATTCGCGATGAGTTCTTGAGGGGTGATGGGCATGTTATGACCTCTAAGTCCGCTTCCTATAGCCCATGGCCTTGCTGAAGTGCAGCAGTTCAAAGCCGGTGTTGAAAGCATGGATGCTTTCGCTGTGGCCTACCAGCAGGTAGGCCTTGGGATGCAGTTGGCCGTGGAAGCCCTTGATGACGTGGGATTTCACGGCTTCGTCGAAATAGATGAGCACGTTCCGGCAGAAAATGATGTCGAAGGTCCCCAGCTGCCGATAGCCGGGGTAATCCACGAGGTTGAAGTTGCGCAGGCTGGTGAGGTGCTGGATTTCGGGCTTCACCTGGAATAGGTCCTTGCCGAGGGGGATGAAGTGGCGCTGGATCTGCTCCGGCGTCAG
>JANXYT010000150.1 GCA_025355915.1 Holophagaceae bacterium | reverse complement strand
GTGACGCGGCATCGCCCTCCGCCTAACGGGCCCTACCCCGCAGGGCCCTCCCGTTCGCAAGCTCACGGAGGCGGAGCCTCCCCGCCGCCCCTCGCCCGGAGGGATGAAGCCAGGCAGGCACCCCGCGGCGTCAGGTCCCTTGAACAACGAACCACGTTGCCCTGCGGGCCCTTCCTTCTCGGTATCGCCTACGGCGCTACGCGAGACAAACTGATATCTGCGGTGCATCCTGCCTGGCTTCATCGCGGCCGCGTCGGGGTTTGGTTAGGCGCTCTTGTGCTTGCCTGCGCTCTGGCCACCAGCCTGGGTGCCCAGAGCCTCACCGACCGTTTCAAGGAAGTGCGAGGCCCCTGGGAAGTCCAGTTGGAGCGGGGGGAGGCCGCCATCGTCCGGAGGGGGGTGGAAGCGCTGCTGGGCCGGGAGGGACTGACCGTCAATCCGTCCGACTACAACGATATGCACGCACTCGTGGCCCTGCGAGGTCTGGCTGCCCGCGCCTGCATCTCCGAGGGCAGTTGGGAGGATGGGGTGACCCACTTCCAGAAAGCCCAGTCGGTGGCCGAAGAAAACCTCGCCACCGCCGAACCCCTCCTCGCCAAGACCCGCATGGAACATGAGCTGAAGCTCAAGGAATGCCGGGAGGCCATGGCCAAGCAGGCCCCGCGGGTCAAGGAACTTGACGGAGCACCTGGACTATCCCAGGAACAGTTGAAACTCCGCCAGCAGCTGAAAATCTTCATGGACGAGCAGCAGGCCGCCCTTGCCCACAGCGAGCGTGCCCTGAAGGATATCGAAGGCATTCTTGCCCGGCTGCGCCAGGCGAAGGAGACCACCACCAAGACGGCGACGGACTGGCAGGTTTTTCTCGCGGCAGAGAAGGCCGAGCTAGCCGAAGCCGGCGGGACGACGCAGTACGTGGCCGGCAAGCTCGAACAGGTGAAGGCCGACAATGCGCGTCCCAGGCAGGATCGCCTCACCTATGGGCGTAGGCTGCAGAAGCTGGATCCTGCCAACAAGGATGTCGTCCGTCTCGTAAACGGGCTGATGGGAACGGACGAAGCGCCCGCTCTCCCGAAGCCAAGGAAGAAGAGATCCGCCGCCAAAAAGGGATAGTGTCATTTCCCCATTTCCAACAACATGGCCCCTTCCGGGGCCATGTTGTTGGAAAAGAAGGTCCTCAGAACACCACGCCGAGCCCGAGCTTCACGAAGTCGGTACTGGGAGGATCGCCCGCGTTGACATCGTTCCCGGTGAGCGTCTTGTGGAAGGTGGCTTCCATGGTGAACCGCATCCCTGAGTCATAACCGAAACTATGGCCGAGGCCAAGGGAACCGCCCAGACGGCTCTTGCGCGTGGTGTCGACGTTGTAGTCGTTGTAGTAGTAGCTGGATGTGAGGTCCCCAAGGCTCCGATCGAACTGCTCGAAGTCCGCGGACAGGCCCGCCACGAAGTAGAGCCCCCGATGGCGGAAGGCCGTGCCCTGAGGGAAGATCTGCAGGTCGGCCCCGAGGTTGAACTGGGAATGCCGGAGGTTGATGGTGGTGTAGCCCGGGGCCCGGTTGCTGCCGTTCTCCGCGGACCCGCTGAGGTTCAGCCGGATGGCCAGGGTACGGTCCACGGGGAAGCTGACGGTGAAACTCCCACCCAGGCCGACATCGTAGGTTTCCTTTTCGATGAAGGGCAGCCCGGTGGTGGTGTCGATGGCTCGGTAGCTCTTGCTGGCGAATTCCCCGGTGGGGACCAACAGATTCAGGCTGAAGCCGATGTGAGGGCTCTGGGCCTTGAGGGCGGATCCTGATGCCAGGATCAGGGGAAGCACGAGCAGGGATGCAGCACGGCGCATAAGGCCTCCAGGATGGACGAATGGGATACGAGCGAAGGGTGTGCCAGGTTACGCCAAGGGGCGTCAACCCTTGGATGTCCGCGAGCATACACCGGTTGAAGGCCATCGCTCATCGCGGCGTTTTGCCTCGGCCAGGTGCGGGATTGCAACGGCGGGCTTTGGGCGGGACGCTGGATGCCCTACTCTGGACAGGATGAGGATGGTTCATGGTGTGGAAGCAGGATCTGGCGAAATTGAAGCAGCAACTCGGCCCGGAGGCGCCTGCCGCGGCTCCAAAGCCCGCGCCCAAACCGGTCCTCAAACCCAGTGGCCCGGTCGTCCTGGACGACGAGGATGCCGTCTTTCTTTCCGCCATGGGCTTGAAACCGGCCGCCTCGCGCCCCGTCCGGCCGGTGGCCAACGAGCCTGTCGCGGAAGCGTCGAGGGTCGCTGATCCCCCCCCTCCGGAGACCTTCCAGGACGCCATCAAGGACCTGAAGGGATTGAAGCCTCTCGCGAGGGGCATCCCGGAGCGGTCCGCCACGCCTCCCCCTCCGCCACTCGCAGCCGCCGCAACGACGCCTCCGATGCCCACCCCAGATCTAGTACCAGCCCAGGTGCCGAAGGCCGCACCCCCTGAGCCCGCCGCCGCTGACCCAGAAACCCTGGCCCAACCCTTCGTGCCTTTGCGTTTTCAATTGGCCGCAGGCATGGCCATCGAAGTGGATGGCTCCCTCGATCTCCGGGGGCATTCCCTTTCGGACGCACTCGAACGCCTGAAGGACCGATTGGGAGATGGGCAGATCCTTGGCTGGCGCAGCCTCCAGGTGACCCTTGGCCCGGACCCGAGCCTTCATGAAGGCCTGCTGCATTTGCTGGCGTCGGGGCAGGCGCCGATGGTGGCCCGCTATGCCCAGGCACCGGTCCCCATGGGCGGGACCCAGGCCTGGCTGTTGTACTTCGGGCCTCCGCCCGTCTAGGAGCCTGTCCAATACTTGGACAGGCTCCTGGCCCTGATCCCCACGCATGGAGCCTCGACCATGAGTCTGCTGGTAGTCGGAAGTGTGGCCTTTGACGATCTGGAAACCCCCTTTGGGCGGCGGGAACACGCCCTGGGCGGTTCGGCCACCTATTTCTCTCTGAGTGCGAGCCGGTTCCATCCAGTCCGGATCGTGGCGGTGGTGGGTGAAGACTTCGGCCCCGATCAGATGCGCGTCTTTGAACAGCGTCCCATCGACCTTGCCGGCCTGTCGCACGTGAAGGGTCTGAGCTTCAGATGGAAGGGGTCCTACGGGTATGACCTCAATGAAGCCACGACGCTCGCCACCGATCTGAATGTGTTCGCGGATTTCCGCCCGGACCTGCCCGAGAGCTACCGGGAATCCCAGTATCTTTTTCTGGGCAACATCGATCCTGTACTCCAATTAGACGTGGTGCGCCAGATGACCCACCGGCCCAAGTGGATCGCGCTGGATACCATGAACTACTGGATCCGTGGCGCCCGGCCGGCCCTGGAGGCCGTGCTGAAAGAGGTCGATATCCTGCTGGTGAACGATGCCGAACTCCGGGAGCTGACCCAGGAGCATGGCCTCATCAAGGCCTATCGGAAGATCCAGGCCCTCGGCCCCAGGATCCTGGTGGTCAAGCGCGGCGAGTACGGCGTTGCCCTCTTCACGCCTGAGGGCATCTTCGCAGCGCCTGCCTACCCCTTGGAGGACGTCTTCGATCCCACGGGCGCGGGCGACACCTTCGCCGGGGGGTTCCTGGGCTATCTCGCCTGGATCGAGCGGACCGATGTGACAGCCCTGAAGCATGCCGCCCTGGTGGGCTCGGTCATGGCCAGCTTCACCGTGGAACAATTCTCCACGGAACGCCTCGAGCAGATCAGCCAGGACGAAGTTCGCAACCGGCTGTCATTATTTTCAGATATGATCCGCGTTGAAGACCTATAATCAGCGCTACCTAATCCTCACTGGGGGTTTCAAATGCACCAGCCCAAACGCCTGCATGTCGGCCGGATGCGCACCCTTGCGGTGGCGCCCAGCCTCCTCGTGGCCCTGGCGTTCGCAATACCTGACCTGCGGGCCCAGGAAGCTCCTTCGGCCAATGCCTTCAAGGTCGAGGCCCACGCCTCTAGATGGGACTACCCCAAGGAACTGCAGGTTCCGGAAGGTTCCAAGACTCACATCGTCCAGAAAGGCGACACCCTCTGGGACCTATCCGCAAAATACCTTGGCAATCCCTATGCTTGGCCCCAGATCTGGGAGCTGAACCAGTGGGTCAAGGATCCCCATTGGATCTATCCCGGCGACCCCCTGATCATCGATCTTGCCCGCGGCCTCGCCACCGCCGACTCGGTGCCAGAAGCCGTCGCCAACCTGCAACCGGACCAGCGGCGCGCTGACCCCAGTGCCGTCCGCCGCCCCGAGCTCGGTTTCTCCTTCCAGGACTTCATCCAACTCCCCTTCTTCGCCCCCGAAGGAGCCGAGGCGCACTACAAGGGCCAGGGCGCCTTCATCATCACCTCCAACAAGCGCGAGGACCGCCAGTTCCTCGGCGATGGCGAAGTCGTCTACATGAACGGCGGGGCTGATCAGGGCGTCAAAGTCGGGGACCGGTACTTGATCCTCAAGACCGTGGCCCGGAAGGTCATGCACCCCACCATTGCCAAGAAGAAGCTGGGCGATGTGGTGCAACAGGTCGGCGTGGTGCGAGTGCTCACCGCCCAGTCGAAAGGCTCTGTGGCCGTGATCGAGCGCTGCCTCGACACCGTGGAGGTCAGGGATCGCCTGGTGAAGTTCACCGAACCTGCGAACATCCCCCTGCAGTTGCGAACGGACACCGCCGAACCGGTCAAGGTCGCCGCCAATGCCGCTGTGGTGGTCTACACCCGGGATGCCAAACTGCACGCCGCCGGTGGGGACATGATCATCATCGACAAGGGCGCCAACGATGGCCTCAAGGTGGGTGATGTACTCCTCGCCGTTCGGGTCAGGGTATTCCCCGTCGGATCTGGAGGCGAGAAGCATCCCCCGACCGAAACCACCACGTATTACCTCGGACAGGCCCTGGTCGTCCGGGCGGATACGCAGACCGCCACCTGCCGGGTACTCCGCTCCACCGAAGAGCTTCGGGGCGGGGACACCGTCACGCCCTGATCCAAATGATTCAACCCAAGGTGAAGGCCCCTCCCGGGGCCCTTCGTCTATCAGGGGTTCTCTAGGAGCGTGTCCAAGTAATGGGTGGGGGCTGCACTGGGGCGCCAGCCGAGGGAGGTAAGGAAGGCGACGAAGGCCTTCTCGGTATCGGCTGCGCCGATACGCGAGACAAACTGACTTCTGCCTGGAAGCCCTTTGGCATCAATGCAGCCCCTATCGATTACCTGGACACGCTCCTAGGCCGGTCTGCCGGAACTCCAGCACCACCCGGCGTCCCCGGGTCGGCAGCGTGTAGGGGTGCGGCGTAGCCGTCCAACCGGCAGGAACAGGCTCGGTCTCCCAATCCAGTCCTTTCAGGGCGAAGAAGGGACTTCCTGGGCGACCGTGCCTCGTCCACCAGCTGAGCAGAAGCGGAATGGGTGCCAGGGCCTTGGCCGTGCCCCAATCCGCCCCCAGCGAGGGAAGGTCCTCCAGGCGACCGTGGACCACCTTCAGGTTCCCCACTGGCAATTCCAGGGCCACCTGCCTCACAAAGGCCAGCTTTTTGAGCGAAGCGTCAACACCCAAGACCTCCAAATCGGGCCTGGCCAGGGCCAGCACCACGGCCGGAGCGCCCATGCCCGTGCCCAGATCCGCCACCCGGGCCCCTGGGGGCAGGGCCGCGAGAAACGGAAGAAGGGCCGCCGCATCCAGCAAGAGCTCCTCGCGACGTTCGTTTGGCGGAAGCCCCGTCAGGGCGTGGGTACGGTTCCACCGATCCAGGAGGTCCAGAAACCGACCCAGGGAGGCGGAGAGTTCGGAAGGAATGTTCGGCTCCATTCACCTAGGATGCCAGCGCAGGCTCCCGTGAGCTTGTATTTAGTGCGAGTCAGCCATTTGTCTTTTATATTCAATGTTTCGATGACCAAATAAATTGAATCGACCAAAAACCTGTTCTACAATACCAGTGAGAAACACCGATGTAATTACTGTATCTAGAAATTGGACATTGACCAAGGTTTCAAAATAAAGCATGATGAGTGCCCTTTGGTTGATCTTGTGGGAGGAAATGGCCATGACAGAGACTCGCCCCCCCTTCATTGTCGATTGGTCCAGCCGGAGCAAAATGCGTGGGCCGGGTGAACACTCTCTAGGCAAACTGCTCCAGGATCTCCGGGATCGCCTTGCGCCCGAGGCACAAGGCATGTCCTTGACCTATGTCGATGATCGCGGCATGAGAAAACTCAACCGGGAACATCGCGGAAAAAACATAACAACGGATGTGCTCAGTTTCCCATCCAGTACAGAGAAGGGAGCCTTTCCGCATCTCGGAGATATCGTTATCAGTTTGCCGACCGCCGAGAAAATGGCTAAAAAGTTCGGTGTGAGCCGCCGCCGCGAAGTCGAGACGCTGGTGATCCACGCGTTCCTGCATCTCTCTGGCAAGGATCACGAGACCGATCGCGGCGAGATGATGACCCTTCAAGCTCAGTTGGAGCGGGAACTGCTCGATGAAGAACCACTGGCCATGAGCCTCAAGCGCGGGCGGAAACCCGGCAGTAAGGTGAAGAAGTTGAAGGATGGCTCTCGCGTGGTGGTGACCGGCCGGGCTGCGGCGGCACTGGTCCGGCGCGAGCGGGTGAAGAAGGAAAAGAAGGTGAAGGTCCGGAAAACCGTGAAGCCAAAAGAGCTCACGCCCAAGCGCGGCCCCGGCCGCCCCCGGAAGGAGGCCACCACGGCCCCTTCGGCCAAGCGCGTCATGCGCCGCCGCCGCCCCAGCCCCTCCCGCAGCGGCGTCATCGGCTGAGCGGATTTTCTCCGGGGCTCTAATCCTCCGCATGGCAAATAGTTCCGAAGGCCGATAAAATGGCCCTTTGGCCCGGCTTCGGGCCGTGCCATCCGGAGTTTTCGTGATCAACCTCCTGCTCGGCCTGGGCGCCGCCCTTGCCGTGATCCTGCTCTCCAGCCTGTTGAGCATCAAGCTGTGGATCAGCCTGCCCCTTGGCATTCTCGCGGGCGCCGGGCTCTTCATTTGGCAGGGGCGCAAGATTCAGCAGGAGCTCGAGAGGATCTTTACCCGCGCCGGCGACCTGCTGAAGAAGCAGCAGTTTGACAAGGCCATCGAGGCCATGAAGGAAGGCTACCGATTCTCCTCCAGACAGTTTCTCGTGAAGGGCAGCATCGATGGTCAGATCGGTGTGGTGCAGTACTTGCGCAAGAAGAACGAAGAGGCCGAACCCCTATTGGCCAGCGCCTCCATGCAGCACTACATCGCCAAGGCCATGCTGGGCATCCTTCAATGGAAACGGGGTGAGAAGAAGAAGGCCCGTGAAACCTTTAACCTGGCCCTCAAGACCGGAAAGAAGGAGAGCCTGCTCTATGCCGTCTATGCCTATGTCCTGGTGGAAATGGGCGAGCGCGACAAAGCCATCGAGGTGCTCAACAAGGGCTTGGGGATCTGCAAGGGCGACGAGCGCCTCATCACCAACCGCAACCTGCTGCAGAACGGCAAGGCCCTCAAGATGAAGGTCTACGGCGAACAGTGGTATCAGTTCCTCCTAGAGCGCCCCATGGTCCGCCAGGAGGCTCCGCCCTTCGCCCGCGTGTCCCGCCGGTCCCTGCGTGGCTGACCTAATCCGGGGAGGACCGCCTGCTCGCTCCCTGAACCCCCCACGCGGCGCTCAGGCCAAGCCCGATCCCCACGTCTGACCCGTTCCATCCTGCCCTTTCCTGGAGTCACCATGTCCGGCCACAGCAAATGGTCCACCATCAAGCATAAGAAGGGCGCCGCTGACGCCAAGCGGGGCAAGGTCTTCACAAAGATCCTGAAGGAAATCACCGTGGCGGCGCGGCTCGGCGGCGGTGACATGGCCAGCAACGCCAGGCTTCGTCTGGCCGTGGACCAGGCCAAGGGCAGCAACATGCCCAAGGACAACTGGGAGCGCGC
>JANXYT010000126.1 GCA_025355915.1 Holophagaceae bacterium | reverse complement strand
TCGACCTTCATCTGGTCGGGGTTGGTCACGAAGTAGGGGCTGAGGTACCCACGGTCGAACTGCATGCCCTCGACCACGGTCAGCTCGGTCTCGCGGCCCTTGGCTTCTTCGACGGTGATGACGCCGTCCTTGCCGACCTTGCCCATGGCCTCGGCGATGATGCGGCCGATCTCTTCGTCGCCGTTGGCGGAGATGGTGCCGACCTGGGCGATGGCATTGCCTTCGACGGGCTTCTTGATCTCGTCGATGGCCTTCACGACGCACTCGACCGCGAGATCGATGCCCTTCTTGATTTCCATGGTGTTGGCGCCGCTCACGACAGCCTTGATGCCCTCGCGGTAGATGGCGCGGGCCAGCACGGTGGCGGTGGTGGTGCCGTCGCCGGCAACGTCGGAGGTCTTGGAAGCGACCTCGCGCACCAGCTGGGCGCCCATGTTCTCGTGGCGGTCCTTGAGCTCAATCTCCTTGGCGACGGTGACGCCGTCCTTGGTCATGAGCGGGGAGCCGAATTTCTTCTCGATGAGGACGTTGCGGCCTTTGGGGCCGAGGGTGACCTGCACCGCGTCGGCGAGCTTGTTCACGCCGCGCAGGATCGCCTGGCGGGCGTCTTCGGCATAGATGATGGACTTGGCCATTTCAATCTCCAGTTGGGTTCGGATGGGTTGTGGGAAGCGGCTTCGATGAACGGTCTTCAGGCTTCAGTCCTGAGTCTTCAGATTGGGCGAGGTGGCTCGAATGGGTCGGCGCCTACCTGAAGACTGAAGACTGAGGACTCCAGACTTCCTTTTAGCTCATGATCGCCAGGATCTCGTCCTCACGAACGATGACGTGGTCGACATTGTCGATGCGCACTTCGGTGCCGCTGTACTTGCCGATCAGCACCTTCTGGCCGGCCTTGACGGACATGGGATTGCGGGTGCCGTTCTCGTTGATCTTGCCCTCACCGACGGCCACCACTTCAGCCTCCATGGGCTTCTCCTTGGCAGTGTCGGGGATGATGATGCCGCCTTTGACGGTTTCGGCGGGGTCGACGCGCTTCAGCACCACGCGGTCGGACAGAGGCTTGATGGCCATGGGACCTCCTTGGAAGGAAGAGATAATGAAAGAACGGATTAGGCTGTTAGCACTCACCAACAGCGAGTGCCAAGTCTCCCACCCCCGAAAACCGGAGTCAAGGCCCATTCTCGAAGGAATGGATGGATATGAGTGTGATTAAGAAGATTTTCTTCCTATTTTCTAAAATCCGGAAAGCAGCAGCGCTTTCCGGATTGAGGTGTAGTTTTAATCTATGGAATCTCTAGCCACCCTTCGCGACCTGCAAGCCACCCTTGACTACCTGGCGACCATCCACCGCGAGTTATCAGCACTTCCCTCGGATCTCGCCGCCCTGGAAGCCAAGCTCAAAACGACCGAAAAACAGATCGCTGAGAAGACCAAGTCCCTGGATACTGCCCGCGCGCAGATTCTGGTCAAGTCGAAGGAACTGGTCCAGGCGCAAAAGGATGAAGATCGCGCCCGCGCAGCCGTAAAGACCACCAGCCAGAAGGTGCAGTACACCGCCGCCATCCGCGAACTGGACGAAAAGGAGCGCCTCAGGGCCTCCATTGCCAAGCCCCTCAAGGCCCTGGAAGCCAGTGTCCTGACCCTGGAGCAGACTCTCACGTCCCTCGAGACCGAACGCATCGCCGCCCAATCACAATTCGACGAACTCCACGCCATCTTCCTGGAAGAACACGCCAACCAGGTCGAGGGGCGGAAGACGCTCCAGACCAAAAAGGCCGCGTTGGAGGCGAAGCTGCCCGTGCCGGAAGTGACGCGTTTCCACCGCCTCGCTGCGGCTCGCCAAGGTCGAGTGGTGGTGGCTGTCGAGAACGGTGCTTGTTCTGGATGCCACGTGAAGTTGCGCGGCCCCTTCCTCTTCCAGTTGAAGGAGGCCAAGGGCCTCATCACCTGCGAATCCTGCTCGCGGATCCTCTTCCTTCCGTGAGCCTGAGCGATCGCATCGAGGGCTTGCGGACCCGCATCCAGCGTGCCTGCGCAGCTGCTCACCGCGATCCCTCCAGCGTGGAACTGCTGCCGGTATCCAAGAAGCAGCCCCTGTCCCTTATCCGCGAAGCCGCGGGGATGGGGTTCACCCGTTTCGGAGAGAACTACGTGCAAGAGGGCGCCGACAAGGCCGCCGCTGCGCCGGACTTGGCCTTCGTCCTGCTTGGCCCCCTTCAGCGCAACAAGACCAAACCGGCCCTCCAGCACTTCGTGGAGATCCAGAGCCTCGACCGCCCGGAGCTCGCCGAACGACTGCGCCGTCACGCGGAAGAGCTCGATGTGGTGCGGCCCGTCTGGATCCAGGTGGACTTATGGGACGAGGCCAGCAAGCTGGGTGGATGCCCAGAGGGTGATCTGCCTGCCTTGATCACAGCCATAGGCCGCGATCCCCGGTTGCCTCTGCGCGGACTCATGGCCCTCCCGCCCCCAGAGAACGTCAGCGCCTTTGCCCAAATGGCCCACCTGCGCGAACGGTTGCAACAGGATCTTGGCCAGCCCCTGCACCTCAGCATGGGCATGAGCGGGGATCTCGAGGCCGCCATCGCCGCGGGCTCGGATCAGATCCGCATTGGCACCGCGTTCTTCGGAGAGCGGGTGTACTGACCTAGGGTCAAAGATCAACTGAACACCACCAAGACACGAAGGCACCAAGAACCACTTTGATCTTTTCTTGGTGTCTTGGTGTCTTGGTGGTTAATTCTTGAAGTCTCTTGGAGCCGCCATGACCACGATCAAGACCGCCACAGTCACGCTGCCCATCTCTGCGGATGCGCTCTAC
>JANXYT010000123.1 GCA_025355915.1 Holophagaceae bacterium | reverse complement strand
CTGAACACCGAAGCCGCGGCCTTGCGGCAGCGGGTTCCGGAGCACCCCTGGATCGGCGGCCTGGTCTGCGAAAAGGTGGCCTTCAAGCGGCTGGCGGGCCTGCCCACCGAGGCCCTCGTGTCCCTGAAGCGCGACCCCGATGCGGGCTGGCTGGTGGTCTGCGGCATCGGCGGCCTCCAAGCCGATGCCTGGGCCACGCTGGCCCCGGCCATGATCTGGCCCCTGGCCCTGACCACGCCGGAACAGGCTCTCGAGGAGCTGCGCGCCCACTGGCTGGGCCGCACGTGGCTTGGGAATCAGCGGGGCACCGAAGCCCTCACCGACGAGGCCAGGCTGCTGGCCTTCCTCCAGGGCCTCTGGCGCGCCGCCGATGGGCTGGCGCGCGAAGGCGTCACCCTGCTCGAACTCAATCCCGTGGTGCTGGATAGCGAGGGCGTGCCCACGGCGCTGGACGGCGTCGGCACGGTGGACACCACCGTCCCCGAGCCCGTGGCTTCACCCGACCCCGCCTGGTACCAGGCCCTGCTGAACCCCCGCACCCTGGTGATCGCCGGGGTATCGAGCCGCGAAGGCACCGTGGGCCGGACCATTCTCGAGAATGTGCGGACGTCGAGCCTGCCCCCACAGGCGCTCCGGATCATCAAGCCAGGTGCCTCGGAATTCCTCGGCCTGCCCTGCCTGGCCTCGGTGGCGGAATTGGCCACGGATCCCACGGACCAGCTCATCCTCTCCCTGCCCGCGCCCCAGACGCTGGCGATCGTGGAGCAGCTCTGCCGCCAGGGCGGCGGCGCCACGGTGGTCTACCTGGTGGCCGGTGGCTTGGGCGATGGCGCCGACACCGAGGGCCTGGGCCAGCGGCTGGTGGCCTGCCTCGCCGAGCACCGCCGCGCCGGGAAGTGGACGCCTGCGGTCGTGGGGCCCAACGGCCTGGGGCTGTTCAGCCCCGACCAGGCGCTCAACACGCTCTTCATCCCCGAGGTGAAGCTGCCCCTCACCGCCAAGCCCGGCCATCTGGCCCTGGTGAGCCAGAGCGGCGCCTTCCTCATCACGCGCCTCAGCCGCCGCAGGGACCTGGGCCTGCGCGCCGCCGTGGCCATCGGCAACCAGATGGACCTGCGCTGCTCGGATTTCCTCACGGGTTTCGCGTCGGATCCTGCCGTGAAAGTGGTGGGCGCCTACCTCGAAGGCTTCGCTCCCGGTGATCTCAAGGCCACCGCGGAAGCCGCCCGGGCGCTCCGGGCCTCGGGCCGCCGGGTTCTGCTCTACAAGGGCGGGCGCAGCCAGGAGGGCATGGCCGCCGCCAGCAGCCCCACGGGCGCCCTGGCGGGCGACCACGCCCTGCAGGCCGCCGTGCTGCGCCGGGCGGGCGTGCTGCTGGCCGAGCGCATGGAAGCCTTCGATGCGGCCCTGACCTGGCTTGGGGCCTACCCCCAAGGCCGGCCTGCCGCCATCGCCATCATGACCAATGCGGGCTTCGAATCCGTGGCTTCCGCCGATCTGCTCAGCGGCCCTTTCCACGGCGCGAAACTGACAGCAACGGAGACGACCGCGCTGACCGCCATGATCGAGGCCGAGGGGCTCACCGGCCTCGTCAGCGCGAGACTCCCCTTGGATCTCACGCCCATGGCCAACGAAGCGGCCTACCTCGCTGCCGCCCGCTTGCTGGCCGCCACGAAGGCCGATGCCATCGTCATTGGTCTGGTCCCCCTGACCAGGCGCCTCGATACCACCGATCCCAGCGTCTATGGACCCTTCGCCGCCGCCCTGGCCACGCTGGCCAAAACCAGCGGCAAGTGGGTGGGCGTGGCCGTGGAGGGCGGGCCCCTCTTCGATGCCTACCGGCAGGGACTTCGGGCCGCCGGGCTTCCGGTCTTCCTCACCATGGAGGAGGCCCTGGAGGGCCTGCGGCTCATCGCCTCGGAACAGTGACGAAAGTGAACCGCGAAAGACGCAGAACCCGGCTGAAGTTTTTCAAAATCAAGAGCTGAAACCGGAGATGGCGCAAATGGGCTCCGATCCAACGGATCGGGGCACAAAGACCGACTTCTTTGCGCCGGCGTGGGACCTTGCGCCTTCGGGGGAATCTGTGCCCCCGCAGCTTTTTCTGCGCCATCTGCGTCATCTGCGGTTCATGGCTTTCGCCTCTTTTCGCGCCTTTGGCTATTCCACGCTGTTTACCCTGCGGTCTGTGACCTTCGGCACGGCCGGAAACCTGATCTGAGAGCAGACTCTATTTCGGACCATGGATACCGAAATGACCCGATACCTTCCCCCCCTGCGCTCCCTCCTTCCGGCCGAACACGGCAGCTGGTTCATGCTCGGCTTTCCGCTGGTGCTGGGGCTGCTGCTGCGCCCCAGCGCGGCGGGCGTGTGCCTGGGTCTGGCCGCGCTGTCGTTCTTTCTCGGGCGGCCGCCGTTGCGGCGCGTGCTCAACGGCCAAAAGGATCCCGCGCAATACCGCGTGCTCATCCTCTTTGCAGGCTTGGCCCTGGGCTTTGGCGCGGTGGCTCTCCTGCTTGCAGGGCCCCGGTTCCTCATCCCCCTGGCCTGCGGGGCCCCTTTGATTTTCCTGGCCCTGCGGGCGGATCGGCAACGGGCCGTGCGGTCCCTGACCGTGGAACTGGCGGCGCAGGGGGCCTTCGCGAGCCTGGCTGCCACCATGCTCGTGGCCGGTGGAAGCCCCCTGCTCGAAGCCGCCCGGGCCTGGCTGTTCATCACCCTCGTGGGCGGCGCCAACCTGGCCCATGTGCGCCGGATTCTGGGCCATGCCCACGGGCTGGAGGTTTCAGAGCTCAGGCGCCGTAGGGTGCCCGTCCATGCCCTCCACGCGCTGCTGCTGGGGAGTTCCGCCCTCCTGCTGGGCCCCCGGGGGCTGGCGGGGAGCCTCTGGACGGGTTGGGCCGCCCTGCTCTACCTGCGCGCCCTGGTGCCGTACCGGCCCATCCCCGCTCGCACCCTGGGTTGGCGTGAGGGGGGCCTTAGTGCGATGGGACTCATCCTGCTGTGGCGGGCCCTGCTCTGACATTCAGCGCTGACATTGGTCACATCGGGGGTGGACTCCGGAATGCCGCTCACCGATGCTGGAATCAGAAAAAGGATTCTGAAATGCTCTTCTCCACGGCCACCGGCTATGCCCTCCGCGCCCTCGCGGCCCTCCCCGAGGACGGGACCTTCTGCCTGGCCAAGGACCTCTCGTCCCAGCTCGACCTGCCGGGCCCCTACCTGGCGAAGATCCTTCAGGGCCTCGTGCAGGCCAGCATCCTGGAGTCGGTGCGCGGCCCCAAGGGGGGCTTCCGTCTCGCGCGGCCCTCCCACCGCATCACCGTGGGCGAGGTGGTGGCCGCCCTCGAAGGCCCCCAGGCCCTGGAAGGCTGCGTCATGGGCTTTCCCACCTGCAGCGGGGACCACCCCTGTCCGCTGCATGACGCCTGGGACGCGGTCAAAACGCAGGTGACCTCCTCCATGACCGAAGCCACCATCCGCGATCTGCAGCTCATGGATCTCCGCCATCAGAAGGAGGCCGAGGTCAGCCGCGGAGCGGGAAAGAAACGGCCCTCACCCGCCGGATAGGCCTGGATCACAAGGATCCTGTTCGTACCCAGGGCAGGGCCGCCATAAGATCAAAGCCATGGCCATGAGCTGCGACCACCCTGACCTGTTACCCCTGGAGGAAGCCCTGCAGCGCCTTTGGGAGGCCCTGCCGGCGCCGGCTCTGCCCGAAGTGCGAGCCGAACGGGACGACCCCGCCACCGATCGGGCGGCCATGGATGGTGTGGCCCTGCGGGCCGCGGAGGGCCGAGCCCCGCGCCGGATCCTCGGCACCCTCTTCGCGGGAGACGACCCGGCGGCCTTCACGGTGACGCCCGGCACCGCCGTGCGCATCATGACCGGCGCCGCCCTGCCCTCGGGGGCGGACGCCATCGTGCCCGTGGAACAGCTCGAGACGGCCGGGGACACGGTCCATCCCCAGGTGGGCCCGGATTCCGGCGACCACGTGCGCTTGCGCGGAGACCAGGCCAAGGCCGGGGAGCTGCTGCTGCCCGCGGGCACGCCCCTCAATGCGGCCCGCGTGGGCCTGCTCGCTCAGGAGGGCCTGACCCTCCCCGCGCGTCGGCGCATTCGCGTGGGCGTCGCCTCCACCGGGGACGAACTGGTTCCGGCTCCCGCGCGCCACCAGATCCGGGATTCCAATGGGCCCATGCTGGCGGCCCTGGCGCACGCCTTGGGCGCTGAGGTGGAGCTTCGCCCAGCCCTGCCGGACGATCCCCCCGCCCTGGCCGCCGCCCTCCGGAACCCCGGGGATATCCGCATCCTGCTGACTTCCGGTGGCGTGAGCATGGGCGAACACGACCACCTGCCCAGCGTGCTGAAGGAGCTCGGCGCCACCATTCTCTTCCACCGGATCCGGCTCAAACCGGGGAAACCCATGCTGGCGGCCCTGCTGGGCGACCTGCTGGTGCTGGGCCTGCCGGGCAACCCCGTGTCGGCCTACCTCAACGGCCTGCTCTTCCTGTCCCAGGCCCTGGCCCGGCTGGACGGCCGCGCCGCACCAGATCCATGGCGCACAGCCCGCCTCGTCGCAGCCGTGAGGAACAGGGGTGATCGACCGCTGCTCCACCCCTGCCGCCTGGTGGACGGCCACCTCGAACCCCTACCGGGCAAGGGGTCCGCCGACCTCATCACCCTGGCGCGAGCCGATGCCTTCGCCTGGATCGAGGCCCCCGGCCGGGAGACCGGGGCCAAGGTCCGTTACGTGCCGATCGTGTAGCGCTTTGGGAGCTAGAAGGAGAGCTTTTCCGAACTCCAAAAACGCGCAGCGTGTTTGGAGCCACCTCTCAACCCTTGGCGTACCGCTGCAACTTACCCAGGTCCAGGATGCGCACCACCGGGAAGGTGCTCTGGATGAGGCCGAGGTCGGTCAGGAGGCGCAGGGCCCGGCTGAAGGCCTCGCGGCTGGCGCCGATGCACTGGGCCAGATCCTCCTGGGTCTCCTGGAACTCCACCAGCGACCGGACGGGATTCGAGTCATGGGCCTCCAGCAGCAGCTGGGCCACGCGCTCGGGCACGCTGTGCAGGCTGAGGGTCTCCACCAGGGTCACCAGGTGGCGCACTTTGGCGCTGAAGTGTTGAATCATCATCTCGGCCACTTCGGGGTGGCGATGGACGATCTGCCGCAGAGGTGCGGTCGGGATGAGCCAACACTCCGTTTCACCGTGGGCCTCGGAGCTGGAGGGAATGGGGGCGCCATCGAAGACGGAAACCTCCCCCACGCAATCCCCCACCTTGAGGAACTGGAGCACCTGAACCCGCCCCCTGCCATCGGTACGGAAGACCTTCAGCCCGCCCTTGACCACCACGTACACGCCCGGGACCTGGTCGCCCTGGGTGTAGACGCGGGCGCCGTCCGAAAAGCGGCGGAGCTCGGCAATGCTGGCCAATTCCTCGGCCGCATTGATCGGCAGTCCCGCCAGGAACTCGATCCGTCTCAGGTTGAGAACTGCTTGAGGCATGAGACTCCACCAGGGCTCTAGATCCGTTATCGCACATTTCCATCGGATTGTGACGATGGTCACGCGTCCGGGGATGGGGCGACCAGTACTTTACCGCGAGGTTGGAATTTCGTCTGGCGGAATTCGTACGAGACAAGACCCCGGCGGCATCTGCCTACCGGGATCCCGTTTAATTGGAATGTCAAAAGATCCGAAGGTTATTTGACCCGCTCCATGAACGATCGATCCACCGTGTTCACGCGAATCTTTTGTCCCGCCTCCATGTAAGGCGGCACGCCCACGGTGATGCCGTTATCCAGCTTGGCGGGCTTGTAGGAACCGGTGGCGTTGGCATTCCTCATGACGGGATCGGTTTCCAGGATCTCGAGCACCACGCTGGGGGGCAGGGTGGCGCCCATGGCCTGGCCCTCATAGAACTCGATCTCCACCTGCATGTTGGGCTCGAGGAAGACCATGTCGTCCCCGAGGATCTCCTTGTTCACTTCCAGCTGCTCGTAGGTCTCGTTGTTCATGAAGATGAGGTTGTCGCCGTCCTCGTAGAGGAACTCCAGCATGTGCTGTTCGAGGCTGGCCTTGTCCACCTTGTCGGAGCTGCCGAAGCGGTTCTCCCGGTTGATGCCGTCCTTGAGCCGCTTCATCTTCACCTGGACCCGGGCCGGCAGGTTGCCGGGAGTCTGGTGCTCGACCATGGTGACCCGGCAGAGTTCGTTTTCGAAATTGACGATCATTCCCACCCGAAGCTGGACGGCATTGATGAACGGCATGGCGCCTCCTGTGTGACTACGGATCCCCGACAACCAAAAACGGCCCCCGAGGGAACCCAGGGGCCGCTTGGAACGTGGTGGTGGGCATACCAGGATTCGAACCTGGGACTTCTACCGTGTGAAGGTAGCACTCTACCGCTGAGTTATACGCCCGCGGCTCATTAGGTTAGCAAATCCCGGGAGTTTGTCCAGAGGGAGATTTCCGGTTTCGCGGAGCCCCGGGCCTCCGGGCCGCTAACGGAACCGAACGGCAAGGGGGTAGACTGCCGGCTGCGAG
>JANXYT010000099.1 GCA_025355915.1 Holophagaceae bacterium | reverse complement strand
TCCAGGAACTCCTGCCACTTGGCCAGAAGGGTCCACCACGGCCCCTGTGCGTCGAGTGTCCTTGACCGTTCGTGGCAGGACGCTTCGAGGGGTTCGCTGAAGTGAAAAGGGGCCCTGTTTGTGGGGGCATCGCCTCTTATCCTCTGCGGTCATCCCGGGCTTAGACGGTGTCTGCAAAACCACGCGGATACCCCGGCCCTTTGGCGAAGCTAGGGCACAACTCACGCATGCCGCGATTCAGCCGATAGGTCATGAAAGCCTCAGACCATTCACCAAAATGGTGGTCAGACCTTCTGCTTTTCAACGGCAGTTTGCAGCGGATTCGCAGGGGGAAACGCCATGAGGAGGTTCCTCTCCACTCTCATCGCCGTGCTGGGGCTAAGCGGGCCCACCCTGCTTGCCGGCTGTCCGCCCGACACAGTCCCTGCCCCGTTCTACCTAAAGAACGCACCCCGGGATTTCAAGGGTTCCCTATTTAGTTTCCCGCCTGCATTCGACCGTGAGCGCGGTGTGTCTTGGGATGGACGAATTGGATGGAAAACGGAGGAGCGTGCATGGGTTTTCGCCGCTGCCCTCGAAGGCTCGTTGAAGGGCATCATTCGCGGTGACAGTCCGTACCGCCTGAGTGTTGCGGTGATTCGGATGGAGCGGCAATCGGGGACCTTCGTCGTCGAATTCACCATCAAGGATTCGTCTGGAGAGAATGTCGAGCTTGTCCAAGTGGAGGGCACCGGCCCTCATGACCTCTCGATTGACGAGGTCTATCCGGCGGTGGCGGGACAAATTGTCACCACATTCGAGAAGAATATTCTGAAGTAGGCGTACACCAACCCATGCGGGTGACCAAGATCCGCCCGGGCTCGAAGGCCGCCTCCTCGGCATTGACCCTAGCCCCGGTAGCGACTCCCGACCGCCGGAGGGGCATCGGTCCTGGGAACGTGGCAGGAGATGCAGACGTAGCGGGCCCCCGCAACTTGCTCACCCTTGGCCTCGGGGGCGCGTCGAAGGTCCACGAAGTGGCTGGCGGGAATCGGCGTGGGTTCGCCCTTCTTCTTGGGCCCTGGAACCGCGTGGCAGTCCATGCAGAGGTTGGAGCTCCGGGTGATGGGCAGGCAGTCCGCGAGGCTGTGCGGAATGACCGGTGGGAACTCCCGATTGATGCGCTTGGGGAGCGGTTTTTCTCCGGGGGCGGAGGCCTCGTCCTGATAGGCGGGCGGGGATGGCACCTCGAAGACAGAGGTGCGGGAGAGGCCGAGACTCTTGTCCGACACAGGCTTTGCCGGAGGACCCGCCACAAGCTGGACGGCGCAAAGGGAGAGCAGCAACACAGTGTGATTCATGGTGGACCCCCCTAGACGACTTTGGTGATGCGGACGGCGCACTTCTTGAAATCCGTTTCCTTGGAGATGGGACAGGTGGCGTCGAGGGTCACCTTGTTGATGAACACGCCTTCGTCAAACCAGGGGACGTAGACCATCCCGCGGGGCATCTTGTTGCGTCCCCCCAGGGTGACGCGGGCCTGGATCTTGCCTCGGCGGGACTCGATCCAGGCGAGATCACCCGCCTGGAGTCCACGCTTCACGGCATCCTGGGCGTGAAGGAACAGCAGCGCCTCCGGCACGGCGGCATGCAACTGGGGCACCCGTCGGGTCATGGAGCCCGAATGCCAATGCTCCAGCACCCGCCCGGTGCAAAGCCACAAATCATAGGTCGCGTCCGGCGATTCCGGGGGTTCCTGCCAGGGGCGGAAGAAGATCTTGGCCTTGCCCGGCAGCGCGACGGGATCGCCCGGCTTCGGACCTTCCAGATCGCCCGACGGTACCTTCTTCATGGCCTTCCCGTAGAAATCAATGCCGGAGCCCTTCTTCGCATAGGGATCGTACTGGTCGTTGAACCGCCAGGGCGTCTCCTTCCCATCCACCACGGGCCAGCGCAGGCCGGACACATCCCGCTTGAAGTAGACATCGAAGGGCGCCAGGTCGTGGCCATGGCCCAGCCCGAAGCGCCGGTATTCCTCGAACAGCGCCTTTTCCGGGAACCACTTGATGCCCGCATGAACCACGGTGGAATTCGGCTTGTCAAAGGCCACGGGATCGGGCCAAACGAATTTCTTGGCCGAGGGGGTGGCGAAGAGCACTTCGTAGAGCGTGCTGTCCGGCTTGTAGCCCAGTGCCGCTGTCGTTGGGAGGACGGAGGGCAGCTTCCCCTTTTCGAAGCCCTCGGCCTCCAGGCCGGGCACCAGCTGCTCGCCCCACACCTCGGCTAGCGTGAAGCGCTTTGAGAATTCCATCATCTGCCAGACGTCGCTGCGGGCCTCCCCGGGTGGGAGCACCACCTGGCGCCAGAGCTGGGTGCGCCGCTCGGCATTGCCGTACCCGCCCCACTTCTCGTAGATCATCGCGGAAGGCAGGATGAGGTCCGCCACCTTGGCCGAGAGCGTCGGGTAGACATCCGACACCACGATGAAGGTGTCGAGCTTCCGGGCGGCCTCGATCCAGTGGTTGGCATTGGCCGAGGACTGGAAGGGGTTGGTGACCTGGACCCAGAGCCAGCGGATCTTCCCGTCCTCGAGGTCGCGCATCATCTGGACGATGTGGCTGCCGACCTTCGGATTGAGGGTGTGGTGTGGCAGGTTCCAGATCTCCTCCGCATGCGTGCGGTGGGCGGGATCCTCCACAGTCATGTCTGCGGGCAGCCGATGGGCGAAGGTGCCCACCTCGCGGGCGGTGCCGCAGGCGGAGGGTTGGCCCGTGAGGGAGAAGGCCCCGGCGCCAGGCCGGGCCTGCTTGCCCGTGAGCAGGTGCAGCATGTAGGCCTGTTCGTTCACCCAGGTGCCGCGGGTGTGCTGGTTGAAGCCCATGG
>JANXYT010000078.1 GCA_025355915.1 Holophagaceae bacterium | reverse complement strand
ACGGGCCGACCGCAGAGGGCCACGCGCAGGGCCTGGGCCAGATCCTTGGTCTTGAGGCCGTGCCGCTCGAGGATGGCATTGAAACCAGCCTCCAGGCCTTCATGGCTGTAGTCGGCCAAGTCGCGGACCTCGCGAAGGGCGGGCTTCACGGCCGCGGTCATGAACTTCTCCACGGCCTTCTCGTCGAAGGTGGCGGGCCGCTCGAAGGCAAAGCGCAGGGCCTCAGCCATATCCGTCAGCGACTTGCCCTTCTGGGTGGCTTGGATGGCCTGGGCCTTCCAGGCATCAGGCTTGGTTTCCCACGTCTCGTGCATAAAGGGATGCAGGTGCGGCTCCAGTTCCTGCCAGGAGGCCCGTTGGATGAGCTTCTGGTTCATCCATTGCAGCTTGTCCATGTCGAAGCGGGCGGCGCTTTTTTGGCAGTCCGCCAGGTCGAAGGCCTCGATCATCTGCTGATCGGTGAGCAATTCCTCCTCGGCGCTTTCCACGGCCCGGCCATCGATCTTGGGGGTCCAGGAAAGCCGCGCCAGGGCCAGCCGAACAGCGGAGGGCAGCAGCCCCATGGCCTGGTACTCGGTGATGCTGGTGGCGCCGTGGCGCTTGCTGAGTTTGGCGCCATCGGCGCCCAGGATCATGGGCACATGGGCGAAGGCCGGCAGGATGTCTCCGAAGGCCGCGAAGAGGGGGATCTGTTTGGGCGTGTTGTTCAGGTGATCGTCGCCACGGATCACGTGGGTGACTTCCATGGAGGTGTCATCCACCACCACGCAGAAGTTGTAGGTGGGCACGCCGATGTCGCCGGGGCCATCGCCGGTGCGGGCGATGATCCAGTCATCGAGACTGTCCGCGGGGAACCGGGTCTCGCCCTTAATGAGGTCGGGCACCACGATGTCGCCCTCCGAGGGCATGCGGAACCGGATGGCCGCGGGTTGGCTGGCGTCATGGTTCGCGTCGGCGCAGCCCTTCCCCCGGTCCACCCCGCGGTTGTACTGGAAGACCTTCCCGGCGGTTTCAACCGTCCGGCGCCGTTCCTCAAGGGTCTCCCGCGAGCAGCGACAGCGGTAGGCCAGGCCCTTGTCCAGCAGCTCCTGGATCTTGGTCCGATAGAGATCCATGCGTTGCATTTGGCGGTAGGGCCCATGGGGACCCTTCCATTGGCTGGGGTCGCCGGCCACGGGGCCCTCGTCCCAATCCAGGCCGCACCAGGCCATGCCCTTTTCGATGATGCGGATGTTGTCGTCCGTGCTGCGAGAGAGATCCGTATCCTCAATGCGCAGGATGAAACGCCCCTCGTGCTTGCGGGCGAAGAGCCAGCAGAACAGGGCCGTGCGCACCCCGCCGATGTGAAGCATGCCGGTGGGCGATGGGGCGAAACGGGTGACGACCTGGCGGGACATGGGGGCTCCAGCTTTCAGCTATCGGCTATCAGCTGTCAGGAAAACATCGGGCGCCCGGGGCGCCCGACAGACAGCTGAGAGCTGACGGCTGACAGCCTATTTAATATACAGCTTCAGCCTTATCTCAACGGGAGACTCACCGCTGAAGAGGCTGCGGTCCAGGACGACGGGAACCTCGACCACGCTGCTGTGTGGCAAGTGGCCTGGAACGGGGGTATGAGCGGCTGGGCCGGATTCGGCCGGGATCTCGTCGATTTCCTCCAGCAGTTCCCCCGCGGAAATCTCCTGCACCTCGAAAGGCTTCGTGGATCCCGCGAGAGGGGGCGGGGGAGGGGTGAACGGACCACCCACTAGCACGGGGGGATCTTCCACAACGCCGCCGCCGTACCGCTCCGCCAGGCTCTTCAGCACCAGCTTGGCCACACCGGTGAGCGTCTCCTTGACGCCTTCGCCGCGCATGGCGCAGGCCTCAAAGGTGGGGGCGCCGAATCGATTGATCTCGCGGTTCAGGGTCTCCACGGGGAGGGCGTTGGGTGTGTCTCGCTTGTTCCACTGGATCACGTGGGGAATCTTGTCCAGATCCGTGCCCTGATCCTTCAGGTTGGAAATGAGGTTCTGGAAGCTCTCCTTATTGCTTTCCAGGGCCGGGGCCTGGGAATCGGCCACGAACACCACGGCATCAGCCCCGCGCAACACCAGCTTGCGGGTGGCGTCATAGAAGACCTGGCCGGGCACCGTATAGAGCTGGATGCGGGTCTTCATGCCCCGGATGGTGCCGAGTTCGATGGGCAGGAAGTCGAAGAAGAGGGTCCGGTCCGTCTGGGTGGCCAGGGACAGCATCTTGCCCCGACCATCGCCGGGCAGGGTGTCGTAGACGTGCTGGAGATTGGTGGTCTTCCCGCACAGGCCGGGGCCATAGTAGACGATCTTGGCCGTCAATTCCTTGGTGGCCGCGTTGAAAAGCACCATGCCTGCACCTTCGTGTCTCCCGGGAAGATTGGCGGGTCCACCCCACCCCGTCAAGAAAGAACCGGCCTGGGAGCGTGTCCGAGTAATCGATAGGGGCTGCGTTGATGGCAAAGGGTTTCCAGGCAAGAAAGGGCGCGCAGGGCGGTGCAGGCTCACCGTTCAAGCGCCCTGGCGCGGCATGGGGGCCCTTTGCCGTCAACCCTTCGGGCTGGGGCGGCAGCCGTCGGGATGCTGCGTCAGCGCAGCCCCCACCCATTACTTGGACACGCTCCTAGTGCCCTGTTCAATCGAGGAGGGGGATGCGCTACACTTCCGCCCATCCGATCATCTCCGAGGGTCTCCATGGCCAAACTGTTGGTGCACGAAAGCGCGGGCGTCCGAGAGTTCGAAATCATCGACAATGAAGTCCATATGGGGCGGGAGCTGGATAACACGCTCCGCCTGCCGGACCCCAGCATCAGCCGCCACCATTGCGTGATCCGCAAGGTGGGCGGGAGCTTCGAGATCCAGGATCTCCAGAGCAGCAACGGGGTGCTGGTGAACGGCAACCGGGTGCAGTCCTCCCCGCTGCGGGATGGTGATCGCATCACCCTGGGCCAGGTCCAGCTCACCTTCCAGGATCCCCACCCCGAAGTCAGTGCCACTGTGGCCGTCAGCGTCCAGGATGTCCCTCCCGCGCCCACCGGTACCGTGCGCATGTCCGCTGATCAGTTGGCGGCCATCCACATCGGCACCCCCCCGGCGGGCGAACCTGAGCCGAAGATCCAGCTTCAGCAGCAGATCGCCACAGGCCCCGTGCCCACGCCTGGGGTTCGGCCGTCGATCCCCCCCGTGGCGCCGCCGCCCGCGCCCAAGGCCTTCGGAGAGTTCACCAATCCCTTGGCCTCCGCCTCCGACGGCCCCATCCCGGGGTTTATCGCGGCCTACCTGCCACCCATTCCCGACGATGCCCAGCCCACCGGGGAACGGGGAGATTTTCTGACGCGGCTGGTGGCGGTGATCATTGATGTGGTGCCCCTCATCAGTCTCTATATCGCCGCCTTCATCCTCGCCTTCATTCCCTTTCTGGGGTGTCTCATCTTCCCGCTGGTAAGCCTGACGGGCCTCGCCTACACCTTCCTCTTCATTCCCTACTGTGAAAGCCACTTCGGCGGATCCTTCGGCAAGAAGGCCATGAAACTGCGCATTGTCCCCGAAGATAATCCGAAGGGGCGCATCGATTTTGGAACCGCCATCCTGCGCCGTGTGGGCCACATCCTCAATTTCGGCATCGGCTACCTCATCGTGCTCGGCGACGAACGGAAGCACGTGGGCGACATGATCAGCAAGTCGGTCTGCATCAAGGTTGACCGCTGATACCGTCATGATCCTCACCGGCCGGCAGATCGTCGAGGCGAAGACCCAGGGCCGGATCCGCATCGAACCCTGGCACGACAGCCAGCTCAATCCCAACAGCTACAACCTGTGCCTGGGCGAGGATCTGGCCGTCTATACCGAGCCCGAACTCGACATGGCCAAACCCAACGGCATCGAGATCCTGAAAATTCCCGCCGAAGGCCTGCTGCTGAAACCTGGGACGCTCTACCTGGGCCGCACCGAGGAATACACCGAGACCCACGGCATGGTGCCCATGCTCGAAGGACGCAGCAGCGTGGGGCGTCTGGGCCTCTTCGGCCACGTCACCGCGGGCTTTGGCGATATCGGCTTCTGCGGCTACTGGACTCTGGAGATCAGCTGCATCCAGCCCGTACGCATCTACCCAGGCGTGGCCATCTGCCAGATCTTCTACCACACCGTCAGCGGCGATTACGACAGCTACGATTCCGGCAAGTACCAACGGAACTCCGGCATCCAGCCTTCGATGCTGTGGAAGGATTTCGTAAAGGGATCGGATCCGGCCTGAGTGGGCAGCACCCATGCCCAGTTTGCGAAGAGGGCACCCAATCATGCCCTGCTCGTTCAGGGGGAGGGCATGGACCCCATGTTGCCAACGCCATCAATGGCAATCTTCTTCGCGATCCATAGGAGATTCATAACCAGACCGAGGATCCCGAGGATCTTGCCGGCCCTGGTGAGACGCTCGCCGCTAGGGTCCATCTTCCCTTCAGCCATGGCTTGCAGATCGCGATTGCCTAGAGCCCAGGAAACGGCTCCGAAGATCCATAAGGGGGTGCCGAGGAGGCCGAAGACCAGCAGCAGCAAGCCTCGGTGGGCCTTCACTGGCGCGGTGGGCTGGGCGTGGTTCATGGGCAGTTCCTTAAAGCGGTCTCAGCCAAGCCGCCGGGGAGGAACCCCGGCAAAGTCCTGGCCGCAGAACAAGGCGCTTAGCCTAGAATGGGATCATTTCCATTGTGAGGTGATTCTTGTCCATGATGATGGCCCTTCCCCTGCTCGGGCTCCTGCAGCCCCACTCCAACGATGCCGCCATGGCCGGTCTTGCCGCCGCCGGTTGCATGGTCTGGCTGGTGGTCCTCCTGGCCATGGTCGTCTTCCCGATTTTCTGTTTCTGGCGGATCTTCGCCAAGGCTGGGTACAACGGCGCCATGGCGCTGCTCTGCCTGATCCCCGGCCTTGGCATGATCATCGTCCTCTGCATCCTCGCTTTCGGAACCTGGCCTGCGGGCGAGAGAAACTGAGCACCGCTCCCACCTGAACCGAGAGCCCTGGCCGTCCGGCTGGGGCCCTTGATTCAAGTTCCGGTTGGACCCAAAGGATAATCCTTACCCCAATTCGTGGATGGCCGTAGGCGCATCGTCGGTCCACAGCACCTCGAAGGGCCGTACCTCCTGCTCGATGCCCTTCAGGGAGAACCCAGCGAGCTGGCGGAGCCCCAGCTTCCCGGCGAGTTCCGCCGTGTGCGGGCCCACCACGATCTGGCCGGGTTTGGCCACGCCGCTTTCCAGGCGTGAGGCCAGGTTCACGGTGCTGCCCATCACCGTGTAGTCCATGCGCTTCTCGCAGCCGATGTCGCCGGCGAAGGCCTCGCCGCTGTTGATGCCGATGCGCATCCGCAGCTCGGGGTAGCCCTCGGGTCGCGCCGCGTTCAGATCGGACAGGGTCTCCTGCATGGCGACGGCCGCCTCGATGGCGTGCCGCGCGTGGTCGGGATCGGCGTTGGGCGCGCCGAAGAAGGCCATGATGGCGTCGCCGATGTACTTGTCCAGCGTGCCGCCGCGGCTGAAGATCTGGTCGATCATGGCCTCGAAGGTACGGTTCAGGATGCCCGCCAGCACCATGGGTTCCATGCCCTCGCTCATGCGCGTGAAGCCCGAAATGTCCGCGAACAGCACGCTGATCTCGCAGCGCTGGGCCTGGAGGGCCGGCGCCTCCTTGTTCTGGCTGGACTTCAGGATCTGGTCCACCACCTGGGGGCTGTGGTAGCGCTCCAGGCGCTGCCGGAACTTGGCCTCGCGCTCACGCTGGATGCCCACGGCCGCGAAGTTGGCCATGGCGCTGAGCAGATGCTCGTCCTCGCGCTTGAACCCGCCCTTGTTGAGGCTGGTCTCCAGGTAGATCACGCCCAGGGCCTGATCCTCCACGATCAGGGGCGCGCAGAGCGCTGAGGTGATGCCGTGGATCTTGATGCTCTCCCCCGCGCTGAACCGGGGATCCATGCGGGCGTCCGTGGTCAGGATGGCCACCCGGTCCTTCATGGCGGTCCGGGCGATGGTCCGGCTGATGGGATTCGCGTGCTGGCCCGGATGTTCCTCCCAGATCAGTTCGGGCACCAGTTCGCCGCTCGCGTCGACGAGCAGGATGAACCCGCGCTGACAGGGAATCTGGGTCGTCACCAGACCCATCACTGATTCCAGCAATTCGGTCAGGCCCGCGGCCCGCAGCAAGGTCCCGGCCATGCTCGCCAGACGCTGGAACAGCGTCACCACCTCGCCGGCCGGGTGCCCGTCACCGGCCTGGGCCAGCATGGCCTCCAGGCTGGCCTGGGGAAGGAGGATGGAACCGGAGGCGTCGAAGGCCCGGTCCTCCAGTGAGATTTTGG
>JANXYT010000483.1 GCA_025355915.1 Holophagaceae bacterium | reverse complement strand
GATGCTTTCGTCGAAGGCAGGATCCGTGAAGGAGATGGAGAACGTCTCCAGGGGATTGGCCGTGAAGTTGCGGATGATGGCGGTGATGGTGGAGGAATCAAGCCCCCCGCTCAGGTAGGCGCCCACGGGCACATCCGCCCGGAGGCGGATCCGGGTGGCGTCGATGAGGAGTTCCCGGAACTCCTCTTGGTACGATTGTCGGGACCGGATCGGCGCATCGCCCTGTTCGGGGAAGGCCAGCTCCCAGTAGGGCTTCACCGTGATCCGGCCCTCCTCAACGAGCATCCAATGGCCAGCCGGGACTTCCTGGATTCCCCGGAAGAAGGACCGGGGCGAAAGGGGGCTCCAGAAGGTGAAGATCTGGTCCAGGGCCACCGGGTCTGCGGCGGCAGTGACACCTGGAGCGGCCAGGATGGCCTTGATTTCGGACCCAAAGACTAGAACACCATCCTTCACGGTGTAGAAAATGGGCCTGACCCCAAGCCGGTCCCGGGCCAAAAAGAGGGTGCGGTTCCGCGTGTCCCAGATGGCGATGGCGAACTGCCCATTGAAGTGGGATAGGCAATCCGCCCCGTATTCCTCATAGGCGTGGAGGACGGTTTCGGTATCGCAGTTGGTGGAGTAGCGGTGCCCCAGGCGCTCCAGTTCCTCTCGCAGTTCCGGGTGGTTGAAGATCTCCCCGTTGAACACGATCCAGAGGGTGCCATCCTCGTTGGAGATGGGCTGCTGACCGGAATTCAGGTCGATGATGCTCAAACGCGCATTGCCCAGCCCCAGGGCCCCGTCGAGGTAGATCCCGAACTGGTCCGGCCCCCGATGGCGGATCGTTCCCAGCATGCGACGGATGGAGGCTTCCTCCACAGGCATTGTGCCACTCAGGCCGCAGATCCCAACGATGCCGCACATCTAAGTCAGACCGAGTTTGCTGATCTTTCCGGAGGAGGTCATGGGCAGTTCGATTCTGAATTCGACGTATTTCGGGACCATGAAATCCTCCAGATGCGCCCGGCAATGGGCGATCACTTCGGATTCCGTCAACGGGACTCCGTTGGCCACAATGAACGCCTTCACCACCTCTCCTGCGGTGGGATCGGGAACCCCCACCACCACCGCTGTGACCCCGGGAAGCATATGGAGGACGTTCTCCACTTCCTTGGGCGCAACCTTCTCTCCACGACACTTGATGATGTCGTCCTTCCGGCTGATGAAATAGAAGAATCCTTCCTCGTCTACGCGGAACAGATCCCCTGAATAGCAAAGACGCTCTCCCGGTATGGGGCCGGGGCGGAATCGTTGGGAGGTGATCTCCGGGGCTTCCCAATAGCCACGCATCACATGCCGACCGCGCACCACCAGCTCCCCGGTCTGTCCCGGACCCAGGCGGCGCCCGGACTCATCTTCGATCCAGGCTTCGGTGCCGGGGATGGGAATCCCCACGGATCCAGGCCGGGTGGTGAGCTGGCTTGGTGGAAGGTAAAGGGTGCGCTTGGTCTCGGTGAGGCCGTACATCGAATAAAGCGTGACCCCGGGGAATGCCGATTGGAGCTCGAGGATCTTGGTGGGCGATAGGGTGGCGGCGGTGTTGGTGAGGTAGCGGAGGCTGGACAGATCGAAGGCACTCAGGTCCTTCTGAAGCAGCATGGCGAACACGGTTGGAACTCCAGGAAAACCGGTCGGACATTCTTCCTGGATCCGTTGAAGGATCACGTTCGGGTACATGAAGGAACGCTCAAGGACCAGAGTCCCGCCCATCTTGAAGGTCATCAGGAGTTGATACAGCCCGTAATCGAAGGAGAGCGGCAGGACGCTGAGGACGATGTCGTCTGACCGGCTCTCCAGGTAAGTCATGATGGATGTGCTGACGAAATCCACATTGCTGTGGTCGCACATCACGCCTTTCGGCTCGCCAGTGCTTCCAGAGGTGTAGATCAGGCAGGCCAAGTCCAGGTCGATGTTGATGATGGGTCTGGGTGTCGCTGGAACAGCGGCCTGGATGTCATCGAAGTGCTGCAGGCGGGCAGCCATCCCCTCCTCTCTGGGCCCGCAAAGCACGCCAAAGGCAAGCGAAGGAACCGATTCCCACAGGTCCTGGTTTGCCCCTGACCGGGCGTCCATCAAGATTGCCTTGGTCCGGCAATTATTCAGGATGTAGATCAGCTTTTCATGCTTGGTCGCCGCGTTGATGAAGACAAACGTGCCTCCAGCCTTGAGTACCGCG
>JANXYT010000206.1 GCA_025355915.1 Holophagaceae bacterium | reverse complement strand
CTCGAGAAGAAGGTGCCCATCGTGGTGCCGGGCTGGGAGGACAGCACCCTGGGCAACATGTACGCCGCCGCCGTCATCCGCGGCGAGGTGAAGAACGTCCACACCGTGCGCACCGGCATCGAGTACATGACCTGGCTGGCCCAGCACTACCAGGCGGTCACCAAGACCTCCACCCTGGGCATGTTCCAGATCGGCGGCGGCATCGCTGGGGATTTTCCCATCTGCGTGGTGCCCATGCTGCACCAGGACCTGGAACGGACCGAGGTTCCCCTCTGGGGCTACTTCTGCCAGATCAGCGACAGCACCACCAGCTACGGTTCCTATTCCGGCGCCGTGCCCAACGAAAAGATCACCTGGGGCAAGCTGGGCGTGGACACCCCGAAGTTCATCGTCGAAAGCGACGCCACCATCGTGGCCCCACTGATTTTTGCCTACCTCTTAGGCTGGTAGAAAAAGATAAAAGATCACCACCAAGACACGAAGACACCAAGTTTCTTTGTGTCTCGCGTATCGCCTCTGGCGATGCCGAGAAGAACTGCAAAGACAAAAAGGCAATTTTTTTAGCTTTTCTTGGTGCCTTGGTGGTAAATCGGTTTTCTTGTGTTCTAAAGGTCGAATACCAGCAACCGCGCCCCATCGCGCCCCTTCACGGGGATCACGCGATGGGGTGTTTCTCCGGGAACTTCGAAGCTGTGGCTGATGAAGCGGCTGCCGGGTTTCATCTCGCGGCGCACCTTGGCCCAGAGGGCGGGCATGGGTACCGGGGAGAGAAAGGCATAGACCACATCAAACTCGGCCAGGTCCGTGCGCCAGAGGCTGCCCAGGCGGATGTGCGCGTTGGGCCGGAGCAGGCAGCGCAGCCAGGCCACCAGCCAGGTGAAGGGTGAGGCTTCCACGCCGACGAAGATGCCGTCAGGCCGGGCCCTGGCCAGGTGCGCCACGGGGCCGCCGAAGCCACAACCCAGGTCCACGAAATGAAGGCCCGATGGCCCGGGCAGAAGGCCTTCCAGCTTCCCCCAGGCGTCATGACTGGCATGGTAGAGGGGGACGCGGCTGAGGAGTCCTCCGCCGAAGACCAGGGCCAGACCCAGGAACAGCACCAGGTAGACCCAGGCGGGGATGGGGGCTCCCCACAGGGCGCGGACCAGAAAGGGCAGGGCGGCCTGCATGAGGATCCAGCGCGGGTTCAGGTCCAGCCATCGCGACAGGAAGACAGCCAGCACCGCCTGCATCAGTACCCAGACCCACGAAGGAAACCGAAGGCCCAGCCGTGCCACCGCCACCAGCACGAGGAAAGCCAGGGCCTGCGCCAGCAGGGCGCGCAGGACCGGGGGCAGGCGGCGGAGAAGAGGCATGGGATCTTTCGGAGAAGAGAAGCGTTGGGAACCGCAGATGACTGTCCGGATCAGTGCTCACATCATTCAAGCCTGCTTTCCAAATCTGTGTGAATCTGTGAAATCTGTGGATGAAGTCTTTTCTGCGCCATCTGCGGTTTCATGTCTTGAATCCTTTTCCCGACCCCCCACCCATGACCCTCGGCCGCTTTGCCCCCTCGCCCACCGGCGTTCTCCACCTGGGGAACCTGCGCACGGCGCTGGCGTCCTGGCTATCGGCGCGGGCGGCGGGGGGGCGCTGGCTCATCCGCATGGAGGATGTAGATGGTCCGCGTTGCCGCCGGGATCTGGGCGAGGGGCAGGTGCGCGATCTGGCCGCGCTGGGCCTGGAATCCGATGGGCCTGTGGTGTGGCAATCCGACCGGGGTGAGGCTTACCGCCAAGCCTTGGAGACACTGCACCGGGCGGGACAGCTGTTCCCCTGCGTCTGCACCCGCAAGGATCTGCAGCTGCTGGCTTCGGCCCCCCATGCGGAGGATGGTTTGCGCCCCTACCCGGGGCGCTGCCGCCTGCGCGCGTGGGAGGGCTTCGGACACGCCCTGCGCCTTCGCTTGCCCGAAGCGCCGGTGGCCTGGGTGGACCACCTGTGGGGACCCCAGTCGCACGATCCCGAGCAACTCACGGGGGATCCCTTGCTCTTCCGGCGGGACGGCTGTTTTGCCTACCACCTGGCCGTGGTGGTGGATGACGGGGCCCAGGAGGTGACCGAGGTCGTGCGCGGCGCTGACCTTCGAACCGTGACGGCCACTCAGATTCGGCTGCAGGAGGCCCTGGGCCTGCCCCGCCCGGCCTACGCGCATCTCGGCCTGGTGGTGGCACCCGACGGGAGTCGCCTCGGGAAGCGGGCCGGTGCGCTGGGGCTCGCAGCCCTGGCGGCCCGAGGCATCCCGGAGGAGGAGGTTTTGGGGTGGCTGGGCTGGAGCCTGGGCTGCCTGGAGCGCCTGGAAGCAAGCGGCGCGGCGGAGCTGA
>JANXYT010000480.1 GCA_025355915.1 Holophagaceae bacterium | reverse complement strand
TCCAGGAGCCGCTGGGCTTCGTGCTTCGCCTCATCCAATAACCGTTCCCGCTGCACCTTGGTGTCGGCCTCAGCCTTCGCCTGGGCCTGGGAACTGTCGATGGCCGCCTTCTGGGCCCGCACCGACATCAAGAACGCGACGACGCCAGCCGCCAGGGCCAGGGCGAGAAAGATCCAACTGATCAAATTCATGGGCGACTCCAAGGAAGGGATCCAAAGAGCCACCAGCACCAAATATGAAAATCCCCGCTCAGTCGTGGAGGCTTGCCGAGTTCCCTAGTTTATAGGGGGGAAACCAGAATCCCTGGCTAAGGCGCGCCGTCGCGCGGAACGCACAGGACAGGGGGAAGGTCTCCCGAGTCGACTTACGGAACAAGAGCTTGGCCATAATCACGGGCCTCGCAGGGAAATCAGTCTCCGTCCTCGTCGAGGAATGGCACGGGGGCGGAAGGTTCGTCCGGAACATCGTTCAAGAGCTTCGAAAGGGTCTGTTCCAGGTTGTGGGTGTGCTGGTTGGCTTCCTGCTCCAGACGCGCCACGCGGTGCGCCAGGTTCAGGGCGCCCAGGAGGTACCAGGTCGGTGTGTCGAGGCCCTTCGGGACGCTCCCCCATCTTACCTGGCATTGGGAGTCCATGTCCTGAAAGGTGTCCTCCAGGATCCGCACCGCCGCCCCGAGCAGTTCAGACTGGTCCGTCTGGACCTGCAGCGACCGCCCCTGGACCGTCACCGTGACCGGCCGGGTCCCAGGCAGCGGGGCCGGAGCCTTCATCCGAGGGCCTCCAGGGCGCGAAGAATCGCCGCCACCTGCTCCTTCACGGCCTCCCGATCCTTTTCCAGGATGGTCTTCCCGGCTTGGGCTTCTTCCAACTGGGCCCGGAGGGATTGGAGGGCCTGATCCCCCGTTGCGCCAGCGGCCTTCAGCGCATCCAGTTCTTCTTTCAGCTGGTTGCGTTGCTGGACCAAGGCCTGCATCTTCGATTCGAGTTGTTTCAAAAGGTCCATGGATGCCTCAAAACCCCATCTTACGCCCGGAGCCTCGCCCCGAGGGACTCCGCCGCGGCCAGGGCGGCCGCCACCCAACCATCGACCTCCTCGCCCACGAGGGTGCGATCCATGGCCTGGAAGCGCATCCTCATTAGCCAAGCTTGTTGGCCAACCGGGGTTCGCTTCGCCTTTGAGTCATCCGGCCTGGGGTAGACGTCCACGCAGCGGAGGTCGCGAATCGTCTCCCCTGGAAGGGCGGCGACCATCGCCGAGCGAAGGTCAGCATGGGACTGACCGGCCGGAACCAGTAGTGAAAGATCACGGGTGACTTCCGGGTAGCGGCTGAAAGGCGTGAAGGCTGGGATGATTCGCGTCGGGATCCCGGGGAATGACTTCAACCGAACCTCGGCACACCAAACCCGGACTCCAACCTCCGTTCCCGAGCCGTCTTTGCCCCAAGAATATCTATGTTGAACGCACTCCCGAGCCTGGTCCGGTCCCAAGCCCAGGGATTCGAGGATGCCCGTCAGGTAGAAGCGTCCGCGTTCAAGCAAGTTTTTCCCCTCTGTGAAGGGATCTTCCCCGCCGGTCTCGCCTTCCCAGACGATGGCCAAGCACCAATCTTCCTTCGGCCGCTCCGGCGTCGTTCTGAACACTGGGGCGATCTCGAACAGCCGGGTTTCCTTCGCTCCCCGCGAGGCGCTCCTGTTCAACGCCTCCATCAGGCCTGGCAACAAGGAAGCGCGCATCACGGAGTACTCTCGACTTAGCGGGTTGGCGAGAGTCCTTCCCGCCTGTGGATTATCCGCGCCCGCATAGGCCTCATCCTCTTCGGGGCTGATGAACCCATAGGTCACGGTCTGGTGGAAGCCAAGATGGGCCAGCCGCCGGGACAGGCGCTGCCGCTGGAGGTAGGACGGCGAAAGGGGCTCGGGCGGACCCTCCAGAGGGGGGAACCCCGAAGGGATGTGCTCATACCCCCTCAGGCGCAGAACCTCTTCCGCGAGATCATCAGGAATGGCAAGGTCGTGGCGCCAGGAGGGCGGAAGGACCCGGAGGCCTTCCGCGATGACATCCACCGCGCAACCCAACCGCCTCAGAGCTTCCGCCGCTTCGGGTAGGGGCAGCGGCTCACCGGCCACGCGGGTGAGCAGGGCGTTCGTTAAAACCACGGGGCCGCCGGTGGACGGAACCGCACCAACGGTCCACGCGCTGGACAACTTCGCTCCGCACCAGGTCTGGAGGCGCTGCACCAGCAGGTCCCGGGCGACCGAAGCCATGGCCGGATCGGCACCTCGACCAAAGCGGTGGGAGGCATCCGTGTGCAGGCTGTGGCG
This sequence comes from Holophagaceae bacterium, assembly GCA_025355915.1. Taxonomy (GTDB): domain Bacteria; phylum Acidobacteriota; class Holophagae; order Holophagales; family Holophagaceae; genus Geothrix. Next base: position 5,384 of record JANXYT010000480.1, on the reverse strand, counting down.
CCGCGCCGTGGCCCGCACGGTCTTCGGATCAAACCAGGCGCTTTCCAGGAGCACGCGACGGGTGGCTTCGGTGACCTTGGTGCCGTCGCCGCCCATGACCCCCGCCAGGGCGATGGGACCGGATTCGTCGGCGATGACGAGATCCTGGGCCACCAGCGTCCGCGAGACGCCATCCAGCGCCACCAGCGTCTCGCCGGTCTTGGCCCAGCGGACGGTCACCGCGCCGCGGATGCGCTCCGCGTCGAAGGCGTGGGTGGGATGGCCGTACCGGTGGAGCAGTTCATTGGAGGCGTCTACGGCGGGCAGACGCTTGGGCGTGGATTCCAAGGCCAGCAGGAAGGTCTGGACCTCCAGAGGCGTAGCCCCTGGTCCCAGGTCGAGGACAGCCGTGCTGTAGACGGGACAGGCGGGGCTTTCAAGGCGCACGTCGACCACCGGTGCGCCTTCCTGGATCGCAGGCGCCGCGAAGGGCATCAGCGGCTGCTGGAGCTTCGCCGCGATCTCCCGGGCCAGGCCCCGGTGGGACATGGCGTCCCCCCGGTTGGGGGTGATGTCCACGTCCAGCACCTCGGTGCCTTCATGGGCGGTGACACCATCCACGGGAAAGCCCAGTGAGGCAAGCAGTTCGCAGAGCTGGCGCGTGTCCAATCCGGCGACGGCGGGAATTTCCTGGGCCAGGGCCTTCCGTTCGATCCACATCAGTCGAGCCCTCCCATGGCCTTGAGAAAGCGCTGGTCATTCTCATAGAACAGCCGGAGATCGGGGGTCTGGCTGAGCATCATGGCCATGCGCTCGACGCCCATGCCGAAGGCCCAGCCGGACCATTTCGCGGGATCGATGCCCGCGTACGTCAGCACATTCGGATGGATGAGGCCCGCGCCCAGGATCTCCACCCAACCCGATCCCTTGCACACGCGGCAACCCCTGGCGGCACAGAGCGGGCAGCTCACATCCACCTCGCAACCCGGCTCCACGAAGGGGAAGTACGAGGGCCGCAGGCGGATCTCGGTGTGGGGCCCAAAGAGGGCCCGCAGGGCGTATTCCAGCGTGCCCTTGAGGTGCTGCATGCCGATGCCGTGGCCCACCAGCATGCCCTCGACCTGGTGGAACATGGGGCTGTGGGTGGGGTCGATCTCGTCTTTGCGGTACACCCGGCCCGGCGCCAGGAAGCGGATACCACCGCGGGTCGTGAGCTCGGGCGCCACCCGCAGAAGCGTGCGCACCTGCACGGGGCTGGTGTGCGTGCGGAGCAGCAGCTCCGGGTGCGCCGCCAGATAGAAAGTGTCCGAGGAGGCCCTTGCGGAGTGATCCTCGGGGATGTTCAGCCCGTCGAAATTGTGCGCCTCGGTTTCGACCTCGGGACCTTCCTCCACATGAAAGCCCAGGGGCCGGAAGACCTCCACCAGACGGTCCATGAGGCGGTTCAACGGATGCAGCGCGCCCTCGGCCGGCACCGGCGGCGGCAGCGAGGGGTCCCAGGTGAAGGCCAGAGCGATCTGATCCTTCTTCGCGGTTTCCAGCCTGGTCTGGCAGGCCTTCAGGCCCTCCTCCCACTGCTGCTTCAGGCCATTGATGGCGGCGCCCAGGTCTCTCTTCTGCTCTTTCGGCGCAGCCTTCAGCAGATCCATCAGTCGTGCGGCGTGACTGCCCTCCCGACCCACGTACACGCCCTTGAGGCGAAGCAGGGCGTCGAGGTCCGCGCAGGCGGCCAGCATCTCTGGAAAGGCCTGCCCCGCCTCGACGATCTCCACTGGCAACAGATGGTCCATGGTGCCCTCAACACAAGGAAAGGCCGCTCACGCGGCCCTTCGGGTGTCTGCGACATGCTGCGTTCGCGATCAGCCCTTGGCCACGGCCACGAGCTTGGTAAACGCGTCGGGATTGCGCACGGCCAGATCCGCGAGGATCTTGCGGTCGAGGTCCACGGAGGCCTTCTTCAGGCCGCCCATGAATTTGGAATAGCTGGTGCCGTTCTGCGCGCAGGCCGCATTGATTCGCACCACCCAGAGGCGGCGGAAATCGCGCTTCTTGACCTTGCGGTCGCGGTAGGCGTAGCCGAGGGCCTTTTCGACAGCTTCCTTGGCGGAGCGGTATAGGCGGGACTTGGCGCCGTAGAAGCCCTTGGCGAACTTCATCATGCGCTTGCGGCGCTGGGCGCGCTTAAAGCCACGTTTTACGCGAGTCATGGGTGTTCCTTTCCTCGAGGCAGCGCGTCCGGAAATCGGCGTGCTTTGAAGGCCTCATCGGGGGTGGCCAGAGCCACCGGGTTGAACTGAGGATTCTAGAACCGTCAGTGTGAAAATCCAAGCTCTAAGCAGGCTCGGCCTGTGCGGAGCGTGGGGGCCAGGGGGTATGCGCGCAAGCGCGGAACCCCCTGACAGAATCGATATCAGGCGTAGGGCAGCATCATCGCGACGGCCTTGGTATCAGCCTTGGCCACCATGCCGCCCATGTCGAGCTGACGCTTCCGCTTGGCGCTCTTCTTGGTCAGGATGTGACGCTGGTGGGAGCAGCCGCGCTTGAACTTGCCGCTGGCGGTCTTCTTGAACCGCTTCTGGGCGCCCTTATGGGTCTTGATCTTGTAGGTGCTCATGGGTTCCTCACTGAATCTGGGCTTCGGCCGCGGGTGTTTCTGGTTTGGCGGTTTTGGGTTTCTTGGGCGCCTTGGGCACTTCGATGATCTTGGGGGCGAGGATCGCGTGCATGTCGCGCCCATCAATGCCGGCACCCTTTTCCACGATGGCCTTGTCGCCGACGCGCTGGATGACTTCCTCAATGATCCGGTAGCCGATGTCTCGGTGAACGACTTCCCGTCCGCGGAACATGACCACCACCTTGACTTTGTCTTCTTCCTCCAGGAATCGCAGGATGTGCTTCACCTTGAAGTCGAAATCGTGATCATCGGTCTTGGGGCGGAACTTCACTTCTTTGACCACGATGTTCTTTTGCTTGGCTCGGGCCGCGTGCTCCCGCTTCGCTTCCATGAACTTGTATTTGCCGTAGTCCATGATCCGACATACGGGTGGCTGGGCGTTTCCGGCCACTTCCACCAGGTCGAGGCCACGTTCTTCGGCGATCCGGATGGCCTGGTGGGGAGGCATCAAGCCAAGCTGTTCGCCATCTTCGGAAATGACACGGACCTCTTGGGCCCGGATGCCGTCGTTGATGCGGGTCTCGTTCGGACGAATGGTTCCTCCACTAGTTGCACAAGGACAAAAAGTTTATCACTGGATTGGCCTGGCGCCAAGCAAGGAAAACAAGGTCACCGCTGGCGGCTTCGAACCTCGTCGGTCAGGGTCGCCAGGAATCCATCCAGAGCCTGCACCCCGATATCCCCCCGGTGCCGGTGGCGCACAGACACCGTGCCAGCCTCGGCTTCGCGGTCTCCGATCACCAACATGTAGGGAATCTTCGCCAATTGGGCCTCGCGGATCTTCGCCTTCAGACTCTCATTTCTGAGGTCCAACTCTGCCCGGAGACCTAGGGCCTTCGCCCGGGCCGCAGCCTCCGTGGAGAAGGCGTGGGCGCGGTCCGTGATGGGCAGGATGGCCACCTGGACGGGTGCGAGCCAGACGGGGAACGCGCCGGCGGTGTGTTCGACCAGGATGCCCATGAAGCGTTCCAGGCTGCCCAGGATGGCGCGATGCAGCATGATGGGGCGCCCTTCGCTCCCGTCGGCCTGGGTGTACTTCAAATCGAACCGTTCGGGCAGCATGTAGTCCACCTGGAGGGTCCCCAGCTGCCAGGGCCGCTTGAGGGCATCCAGGATCTGGAACTCGATCTTGGGGCCATAGAAGGCGCCTTCTCCTGGGTTCAAGGTGAAGGGCATCCCGGCTTCGTTCAGGGCCTCACTCAGGGCCTGTTCGGCAGCATCCCAGATCGCGTCGGAGCCGAGGCGCTTTTCCGGCCGGGTACTGAGGGCCACGCGCATGCCATCGAAGCCAAAGGTGTCGTAGACCTCCTTCAACAGGGCGAGGAAGTCGGCCATCTCGGTCTTGATCTGTTCCGAGGTGCAATAGATGTGGGCGTCGTCCTGGCAGAAGGTGCGCACCCGCGTGAGGCCATGGGTCACGCCGCTGCGTTCGTAGCGGTGCAGGCGGCCGAAATCGGCGTAGCGGATGGGCAGATCGCGGTAGCTGTGCTTCTGGGTCGCGAACATGAGGCAATGGCCGGGGCAGTTCATGGGCTTCACCGCGTATTCCCGCTCCTCGGCGGTGGTGAAGTACATGTTCTCCGCATAGTTCTCGTAATGCCCGCTGGTCTTCCAGAGGGCCACATCCAGGATTTGCGGCGTGATCACCTCGCTGTAGCCGTACTTGAAGTAGAGCTCGCGAATATACGTGACCAGCTCGTTATAGACCACCGTGCCTTTGGGATGGAAGAAGGGCGAGGCAGGGGCTTCGGGATGGAACGAGTAGAGGCCCAGTTCCTTGCCCAGCTTGCGGTGATCCCGGGCCTTGGCCTCCTCCAGCCGCTTCAGATGCTCATCCAGCTCCTTCTGCGTATGGAAGGCGGTCCCATAGATGCGGCTGAGCATCTGGTTGCGCTCATCGCCTCTCCAGTAGGCACCGGCGATGCTGAGCAGCTTGAAGGCCTTCAGCTTCCCCGTGCTGGGCACGTGAGGTCCGCGGCAAAGGTCATAGAAGTCGCCTTGCCGATAGCCACTGATGATGTCACCCGAGGGAATGGCGGCGACGACCTCGACCTTGAGTGGCTCGCCCATGGCCTGGAATCGGGCTATTGCTGCATCCCGGTCGAGATCTTCGCGCTCGACCTGAACATCCTCAGCCACGATCTTCCGCATCTCCGCCTCAATGACCGGCAGATCCTCGGGAGTGAAGGGTTTGTCCACCCAGAAGTCGTAGTAGAAGCCGTCCTCAATCGTCGGTCCGATACCCACCCGGGCATTCGGATAGAGCCGTTTCACCGCGTGAGCCAAGAGGTGGGCCGTGGAGTGGCGGATCAGGTCCAGGCTTTCGGGGGCCTTATTGGTAACAATTTCAACCTTGGCCCCATCCGTCAGGGGGGCCTTCAGGTCGACCATATGGCCATTGACCTTGACCGCCAGGGCCGCCTCGAGCAGGCGGGCACCGATGCCACCTGCCAGATCGGCACCAGTCGAGCCCTCGGGCAATGGCCGGAGTGAGTCGTCTGGAAGGCGGACCTCAATGGACATGGAATCCTCTAAACAGGAAAAGTATTTTATCAATAAAACAGCTCCGGGCCATCAGTTGTGATGGCCCGGAGGGGATTTAACGTCGCAGCGACCTACTTTTCCACTCCTGTGAGGAGCAGTATCATCGGCCCTCCAAGTCTTAACTGCCGTGTTCGGGATGGGAACGGGTGTGACACTTGGGGAAAAACCGCGACGAAGGGTTGAAGGG
>JANXYT010000436.1 GCA_025355915.1 Holophagaceae bacterium | reverse complement strand
CATCGCCATCCTGGGCGGCTGCTGCGGCACCACACCCGATCACATTCGCGCCCTGGCCCCGGGCGTGGAAAAACTCAACGCGCCGAAGCGCACCCCAAAACTGGAGCGCAGCGCCGCCAGCCTGTACCAGAGCGTCGCCCTCAAGCAGGAACCTGCGCCCCTGATCGTCGGCGAGCGGACCAATGCGAATGGCTCCAAGAAATTCCGGGACCTGCTGGCCGCCGAGGACTGGGACGGCATGATCACCCTGGCCAAGGAGCAGCAGAAGGAGGGTGCCCACCTGCTGGATCTCTGCGTGGCCTACGTGGGTCGGGACGAAGTGCGCGATGCGGACGAATTGCTGCGCCGCCTGGTCTCCCAGATCACCCTGCCCTTGATGATCGACAGCACCGAGTTTCCGGTCATCGAACGCTCCCTGCAGTTGTCTCCGGGCAAGTGCGTGGTGAACTCCATCAAATTCGAGGATGGCTAAGCCAATGCCCGCAATGTCCTGGAGCTGTGCAAGACCTATGGCGCAGCGGTGGTCGCCCTCACCATTGATGAGCGGGGCATGGCCAAGACCCGCGAACAGAAGCTGGCGGTGGCGAAGCGCCTCTACGCCTTGGCCGTGGGGGAGTACGGCCTCGATCCCGGCGACCTGATCATCGATCCGCTGACCTTCACCCTGGGCAGCGGCGATGAGGAATTCCGCGGATCCGCCGTGGAGACCCTCGAGGCCCTGAAGCTCATCAAGGCGGAGCTTCCGGGCGTCATGACCATCCTCGGCGTCAGCAACGTGAGCTTCGGCTTGAATCCCGCGACCCGCCACGTGCTCAATGCCCTCATGCTCTACCACGGCGTGAAACACGGCCTGGATATGGCCATCTTCAACGCCTCGAAGGTCATCCCCGTGGCGAAGATCGATCCTGAGGACCGCCGCATGATCGAGGATCTGATCTTCGACCGGCGCACAGAGAACTACGACCCCCTCAAGACCGTCCTGGGGCGCTTCAGCGATCGCAAGGCCGCCGTGGCGGACGAACACCGCGCGGACCTCCCGGTGCTGGAGCGCCTCCGCCGCGGCATCCTCGACGGGGAAAAGCAGGCCATCCTGGCGGACGTGGACGAGGCCCTGCAGGACCACGATCCGCTGAAGCTCATCAACGAGGTGCTGCTCGATGCCATGAAGGTGGTGGGCGAGCGCTTTGGCGCGGGCGAGATGCAGCTGCCCTTTGTGCTGGAAAGCGCCGAGGCCATGAAAGCCGCCATCCGGCGCATCGAGCCGCACCTGCCCAAGGAATCGAACTACCAGAAGGGGCGCATCCTGCTGGCCACCGTCAAGGGCGATGTCCACGACATCGGCAAGAACCTGGTGGATATCATCCTCAGCAACAACGGCTTCGAGGTGAAGAACCTGGGCATCAAGCAGCCCATCGAGGCCATCCTCAAGGAGCTGGAGGCCTGGCCCGCCGAGGCCATCGGGCTGTCGGGCCTGCTGGTGAAGTCCACGGTGATCATGAAAGAGAACCTGCATTTCATGGAGGAACAGGGCCTGAAGGTGCCCGTGATTCTTGGCGGCGCCGCCCTCACCCGCGACTACGTGGAGGGGGATTGCCGCCGCGCCTACTCGGGTTCGGTCTTCTACGCGGAGGATGCTTTCGAGGGCCTGCGGCACATGCAGGCGATCATCTCGGGAGAGATGGGCGCGCTTGCACCTGCTCCAGTCGCGGCTGCGGCTGGAGAGATAAGAATACTGAAAAGGGGTGGCGCCGCGGTTCCACTGACCGCGCAAGGTCAGAGCAGCTGGGTGCGGCATGAAGGGCCATCGCCGGAGCCGCCCTTCTGGGGTGTGCGCGAGCTGACGGATGCGCCGGTGGACTTGTTCGAGCATCTGGATGCGTTCGCCTTGATCCGCAACCGCTGGGGCTTCAGCCAGGGCAGCCAAGGCGATGAGGCCTTCACCGCCATGCTCCGGGACAAGGCCGTGCCCCAGCTGGCGCGGTGGAAGGAACGCCTCGCGGCCGACCCGCTCTTCCACCCGAAGGCCCAGTATGGCTACTTCCCCTGTCGCGCCGAAGGAGATGCCTTGCGCGTGTTCGATCCCGCGGACCGCGAGCGCAGCTTGGCCCTGCTGACCTTCCCACGGCAGACGACTGGGCGGCGCCTCTGCATTCCTGATTTTTTCCGTGCTGATCAGACCGACGTGCTGGCCCTCCAGCTCGTCACCCTAAGCCAGGCTGCGGCGGATCACGCGGCGAAGCTCTACCAGGACGACGGCTACGCGGATTACTTCGCCTTCCACGGCCTCGCCACGGAACTCACCGAGGCCTACGCCGAGCGCCTCCATGCCCGCATCCGCCGGGAGTTGGGCATTCACGCCAAGGACCTGCCGGGCCGCGCCCTCTTCGCCCAGGGCTACCAGGGCTCCCGCTATTCCTACGGTTACCCCGCCTGCTCGGACCTCGAAGGCAACGGGCCCATCCTGGACCTGCTGCAGGGCAGCGCGATCGGCGTCCACCTCTCCGACAGCCACCAGATGGACCCCGAGTACAGCACCAGCGCCCTCGTGGCCTGGCATCCGCAGGCTCGCTACTTCTCGGTCTGACGGCGGGGTTCGGGCGCCAGGGCGGGAAGCAATGTTCAGCTCGTCGCCACTGCGAATGCGGTCGCTGGCGATGGCCCTGCTTTTTCAGGCTCCCACTGACGCGCGTCGGAATGTATGCAGCGAGGAACCATCATTTACCTACTCGCGATGGTGAAGCCGAGAGGGGAAAATACGAGGTGGTATATTTCCGTTATGGATACCATGATAGATTGGTTCTTTCTCCATTATGGCCGCCTGGGAAGTGGCCACCTTCGTCATTTAGCCCTTCCCGTTTTGTTTTCCCAGACTCCATTGCATTGGGCGCGGTGAGGAAGCCATGAAGAAGCTTGGGTACTTGCTGACGCAACTCACATCCGAACTAGAGAGACGCACGCTGGATGAGGACCGGAGACGCCCGCCCGGTGGTCATGCGGGTGATGGAACGACCCTCAGCCCCGGGCGGCTTCAGGAATTAGAGGAGAGGCTAAAACCCATCATTGAGGAGCTGAAAGAGCACCAGTCCCTCATTGAGGCTGAGGAGCAACTCCGAGCTTTGGCGTTCGCGCGGATCACGGAGATCACCCGTTTCCAGGCCGCTGAGATCCAGGCCATTATTGAATCTCTCCCGGATGCGGTCTTCATATGGACGAAGGAGAAAATAACGCTCTGCAACTCCTACGCGCTGCGAATGCTCGGCGTCAGTTCCCTGGAGGACCTCGGGAACTACCCCCAACGCAGTTCCTATTTCTCCTTCCGCTGGCCGGATGGAATGCTCCTGACCGAAGGCGAGTTTCCCGTCGTCCGTGCCCTCAAGGGTGAAACGGCTATTGCGGAATTTATCGCGACCCCTCCGAACACCGCGGCAGACTTGCACATCCGGGCCGCTGCCGCACCCATCCTCAAGGATGGGAAGGTGGTGGGTGCCGTCGCCATCCACACGGATATCACCGGGCATAAGACGAAAGAAGAGGAACTCCGGCGAGCCTATGAGAAGGTGGACAAGTTCTACCAGGAGCTGAAATACCAGACCGCCGAATTGAATGCCGTGATTGAGGCGATCCCCGACGGGATCCTCATTGGTGATTCAGCGGGGGTTCGACGCTGCAACACGCAGGGGTTGAACATGCTGGGGGCACTCAATCTTGAAGAGCTCCAAACGGGTTTGCCCACCCTTCTGGAGCGGTTCAAGATTCGGTGGGCCGATACCAAGCTGCCCCTCCGCCCGGAGGAAACCGCTTTCGCCAAAGCCATGAACGGGGAATCGGTTGTGCAGGAACTCCTCCACACCGATCTTCGCACCGGGGAGGAACGGATCCACCGCAGTTCCGGGGCTCCGGTGGTGCTAAATGGTGAGGTCATTGCCGCTGTCTCAGTAAACACAGATATTACGGCCAGTGTGAAAGCAAAGTCGGAGTTGGAAACCCTGAATGCGCATCTCGATCAGCTCGTGCAGTGCCGCACCCAGGAACTGACCCAGACCAATGACTCGCTGCAGAAGGCCTTGATGGAAGTAAAAAACCTCAAGGAGCATCTGGAGGCCGAAAATGTATATCTCCACATCGAGAATGACCGTCAGTACAACTTCGGCGAAGTCATCGGCGAAAGCAGCTCCCTGAAGGAAGTGTTCCGCAGCATCGAGGCCGTCGCCCCCCAAGACACGACGGTGCTTTTGCTCGGGGAGACGGGGACCGGGAAGGGCATGCTGGCCCGGGCGATCCACGCCCGAAGCGGGCGAAAAGAACGCCCCATGGTGATGGTGAATTGCACTTCGCTCCCCGCCAATCTGATCGAAAGCGAACTCTTCGGCCGCGAGAAGGGGGCGTTCACCGGGGCCCACGCTCAGCAGATCGGACGCTTCGAGCTGGCTGACAAAGGGACGATCTTTCTGGACGAAATCGGCGACCTTCCCTTGGAACTCCAGGCCAAGCTCCTCCACGTGCTCCAGGAAAAGGAGTTCAGCCGCCTTGGAAGCCCGCGAACCATCAAGGTGGACGTGCGGATCATTGCCGCCACCAACCGCGAGCTCAAAGGTGAGGTGGTGAAGGGGCACTTCCGTGAAGACCTTTATTACCGCCTGAATATTTTCCCCGTAATGATCCCCCCGCTTCGCCAGCGCAAGGAGGATATTCCGCTCCTGGTGGAGTTCTGCATCAATAAATTCTGCAGAGAAATGGGAAAGACTGACATGCAGATTTCCTCCGCCAGCATGAACAAGCTGGTCAATCATTCCTGGCCTGGCAACGTGAGGGAATTGGAGAATGTCATCGAACGCGCCGTCATCGCCTCGCGGGGATCCACCCTGCAGATCATGGACGTCTTCGATCCGCCCCTGGCCGACGGTGGTTCAGAAGGCGCTGCCCTCCAGCCGCTGGCAGACGTGGAACGTGCTCACATCCTGAAGGTCCTTCGACAGACTCAAGGAAGGCTCGATGGCAAGCATGGAGCCGCGTTGATTCTGGGGCTGAATCCGAGCACGCTTCGGGGTCGCATGCGGAAGGAAGGCATCAATCGCTCGGAATGGATTTAAGTTTCTGGCGATGAGGTTTTTCTAGCAGCCGTCTTTTCCGCCACATTTGGCGGATTTCGCGGGATATGGCGAAGGCCCTGCCCTCTCCTCGGAATCACTCGAGGTGAACCCTTGAGTTACCACATGCCTATGCGTTTCTCTCGTCTGGCACAGTTCTCGATTCTGAACTGTCGCCAGGAAGGGGTGTTCATGCCAGATGGAAGGATCCAATCGTGTTGTTGGTGGCGAAGTCCATGACCCTTATCGATCGAAATATCTAGAACCATCACAGTGTGTCCGAGGCGTAATTACGCAATTTCTACACGACACCTAGGGGCCTGAAGACGCACCCCTAGAAGAGAAAGGAGAAGGCGTATGGATCTCCAACTTCGAACCATTGGCATGCTTGGAAATCATCCGCCTCGCCTGTGTGGCTTGGCAACCTTCACCAGTCACCTCCGCGAGGCACTGGATCGGGAAATCCCGGATCTAGAATGCTTCGTTGTCGCCATGAATGATCCGGGTAGGCACTATGCCTACCCCCCCGAAGTCCGTTTGGAAATTCCTGAGGCTGACCTTGCGGCCTACCAAAGAGCCTCAGCCCAGCTCAATGCGCAATCGATTGATGTCATGAATGTCCAACACGAATACGGGATATTCGGGGGGAAGGCCGGAGCGCATCTCTTAACCCTCCTTCGGAACCTGCGGATGCCGATCGTCACCACACTCCATACGATCCTTCGCAAACCCGATCCGGACCAACTTGCGGTGATGAACGAACTGATCCGGCTCTCCCAGCGAGTCGTGGTGATGAGCTCCCACGGGGCGGAGATTCTCAAAGAAGTTCACGGGGTGCCGGCAGCGAAGATCGATTTTATTCCGCACGGCATCCCGGACATCCCTTTCGCCTGCCAGAACAAAGGCAAGCTGGGCCTCAAGGGAAAGAACATGATCCTGACCTTCGGCCTTCTCAGCCCCGACAAAGGCATCGAGTACGTCATTGACGCCATGCCGTCGGTACTGACCAGCTTCCCGGACACGATCTACACCGTGCTCGGCGCCACGCATCCCCATCTGAAGGAGCGGCAGGGGGAAACCTACCGTCAGATGCTCCAGGATCGGGCCGAAAAAAGGGGGGTAGCCGCCAACGTCATCCTGGACAACCGGTACGTCAGCCAGGAAGAGCTCAACGAGATACTGGGAGCAGCCGACATCTATATCACCCCGTACCTGAATGAAGAGCAAATCACCTCGGGCACCCTTGCCTACGCCGTCGGCTGCGGAAAGGCTGTCATTTCAACGCCCTATCTTTATGCCAAAGAACTCCTTGCCGAAGAGCGGGGCATCCTGGTTCCTTGGAGGGATCCCGCAGCCATCGCACGGGAACTGCTGGGATTGCTTGGCGACGAGGACAAGCGCATGGGGCTGCGGCAACGCGCGGCAGCGTACGGGCGAACCATGTCCTGGCCCACGGTGGCGCAGAGCTATCTGGCTTGCTTTGAACGGGCTCACGTGGAATATGCCCCTTTGCCCCAGGTCCGTAGCGAGACCCTGGCGTCCACGGGACCTACCTTGGACCAGCCTGTGCCGAAGCGGGGCCCAAAGCCGCTCGTTGGGACCCAGGTGGCCATTCCGCTGGAAGCGGCGAGGGGGACTCGCGTGATAAGCAAGCACCGGAACCTGGTTTATTTGGATTCCAGCCCCGCAGGGAATGGTCTGGCCATCTCGCTTCGACCGGTGGCGGAAGCCTTGCAGCAGGTCGAGCGAACCCTTGGCGACCAAGGAAGGGTCACGGCCAGTCTGGCAGCCGACCCCTACGAGGCGCCGTCGGGAATCGTGGCCAGGAGCCCCTTGATGCTCAACCTACTGGACATGGCGAGGCGTGTCGCCAAGGTGGATGCCACCATCCTCATCACCGGTGAGACAGGATCAGGCAAAGAGCGGTTGGCCCGTTTTGTCCATGAGCAATCAGCCCGCGCCGCAGGGCCGTTTCTCGCCGTCAATTGTCGCGCCATCAGCGAAACCCTCTTTGAAAGCGAACTCTTTGGACATGCGCGCGGTGCATTCACAGGCGCGACGCAGGAACGGCAAGGCCTCTTCGAGGCTGCCAACCACGGCACGCTCCTGCTCGATGAAATCGGTGAGGTCACGCCGGCCCTGCAAGTAAAGCTCCTGCGAGCCATCCAGGAACATGAGATCCGGCGAGTCGGGGAAAACCAGACGCGGCGGATCGATGTTCGAATTCTGGCCACGACCAATCGCAATCTCGCCCAGGAGGTTGAAAAAGGTGCTTTCCGCGAGGACCTTTACTATCGCCTCAAGGTGGTGGAACTGCATGTGCCTTCCCTCCGGGAAAGACGGGCCGACATCCTTCCACTGGCCCATCACCTTCTCACGGGCCTGGCCTTGCGCATGAACCGCAAGATCGTGGGCCTCGCTCCCAGGGCGGCCTCTCAGCTCATGCACTATGCATGGCCGGGCAATGTCCGAGAACTTGAGAATGCCATTGAACGTGCCGTCGCCCTGGCCCTGGGGGACCGAGTGGAGTATGAAGACCTGCCCCAAGACATCATGCAAGGGGAGCCCCACACCTTGACCTCGGAAAGCGCTGTTCCCACCCTCCGTGAAGTTGAAAAAAATCACATTCTTACGGTATTGGCCCTGAATGAAGGGAACCAGATTCGTACCGCCGAACAGATCGATATCGGCGCGGCGACCTTGTACCGCAAGCTCAAGAGTTATGGAATGATCGGCAACCCGCGGGCAGCCAAGACACTTCCAGCCCGGGCGACGAATTTCTCCTCCGCTTCATGAGCGGTCGGGGTGACCCATGTCCCCATTCATGGCCACTGAATTATTAAAAAGAAAGTTGAATAGGGACCATAAATGGTCTT
>JANXYT010000198.1 GCA_025355915.1 Holophagaceae bacterium | reverse complement strand
CGATCTCCCGCGGCGAACTGGGCCAAGCAGAGCCACCTCATTATGAACGCCGGACCGCCAACAAGCGGAGCGTTCCCCGGGCCCAGACCCATAAAGGTCGCCTCAGTTTTGGCGAAATGCGGAGTCGTAAATTCAAATAATGATCGAATGGTATGATTCCCAACCTAGATGTCCACCGATACCCTTCCCCAGCCCATTCAGGCGCGCCTCGCGGAGGCTTACCGGGAACTCCCGGAAGCCATGCGGCGCGTGGCGGACGCCTTGATGTCCGATCCGCTGCTCGGGGCCCTCTGGGGCATCGAATCCATGGCGAACCGCTCGGAGGTGAGCGTCGGGACCGTGGTCCGGTTCGCCAAGCGGCTGGGTTACAGCGGCTTCAGCGACTTCCGGAATGCCCTCCGGGGGGCGTGCCATGCCCGCTCGGGGGACTCGGACCTGGAACTCATGAAGTCGCCCACGGACGTGTACGGAACCCTGGCGGAGGTGGTCCGCCGGGATGGAGAGCACCTCGATCGCCTGATCCAGATGGTGGATCAGCCCACCCTGGAATCCGCCACCCGGATGCTGGTCAAGGCGCATCACCGGGTGATTCTTGGCCGTGGGGTATCCCATGTGATGAGCCTCATCATGGGTTTCTATTTCACGCAGGCGGGCCTGCCCTGCATCGCGGCCATTCCGTCCGACTTCTCCAATCAAGTGGCCAACCTCGGGCCTGAGGATCTCCTCGTGGTGCTCAGCTTTGCCCCCTACAGTCGAGAGACGGTGGATGCGGCCATCTTCGCCAAGGAAAGCGGGATCCCTGTACTCGCTTTCTCGGACCGGGCGGATTCACCCCTGAAGCCCCATTCGGACATCCTCATCCCCGTGCCCAGCGAGGACCTGCTCTTCAGCTGCAGCATCACCTCCTTCGCCGCCCTGGCTCATGCCTTCGCCATCGTGCTGGCCGCCCAGGACCACACGGGCACCCTCAGGCGTCTGAAGGCGGCGGACAAAGTCGCCCAGCCGCTCTTCGTCAACCATTGGCTCCCCATGCAGCCCGGGGCGTTCAACGTGGGCCCGGCGCAAAAGCCATAAGGTCGATCGCCCGATTGGCGAGGGTGCTCCGGTGCCCCGCCTGCATCGCACCTTCCAGGAGACAGCATGTCCGCTCCCTCTTCCGAACAGGTCCTCCGCCATCTGCAGCGTGCGAACGCGGTGGCGCGGCGGGCAGCCAGTTTCGGTCACCATCCCTTCGGCGCCATCCTCGTGGGGCCCGACCACGAGACCGTCCTCCTGGAGCAGGGGAACGTCAGCGCCGTCAACCATGCGGAGGCGGTGCTGGCCCGCACGGCCGACACGAACTTCTCGGCGGAGTACCTGTCTGGCTGCACGCTCTACACCACGGTGGAACCCTGCGCCATGTGCGCGGGCACCATCTACTGGGCCAACATCGGGCACCTGGTGTACGGCATGGCTGAAAGCCGCCTCCTCACCTTCACGGGCCATAGCCACGCGAACCCCACCCTGGATGTGCCCTGCCGCTACCTGTTCACCCATGGTCAGAAGGACATCTCCGTGACCGGGCCGGTGGAGGAAGTGGAGGCGGAGATCGCGGAACTGCACCAGAGATTCTGGAACCCCTAGAACGCGAGCTTTTCGTAGGTGGGACATCCCACCTCGACCCAGCTTTCCGCGCCGTAGCGGATGATGTTCCCGAAGATGAAGATCAGCGGGGAGGATGAGTCATTGCCTGGAAACACCCCCATGATCCAGGGGTGGTCCTGGTTCAGCTCGAATCCTTCCGTGGCCTGGGCCCTTGCCGTCAGACCATTCATGTAGGCTTTCGCGTACTCAAGGGCCCCCTCCAGGGTGACAATCTGCATGCCCTCCGCGGTGTAGCTCCGTCCCAGGTTGCTGCGGAGGAACATCGCGGGTTCCGGGAGCAGGCGTACATGGGAGGTGGGATAGGCCTGGCGGAGGGCCTCCAGCAGGGTTTCGATGGGGAAGGTCATGGGGTGCCTCGGCGGCGATGGGTTGGAGGGCGCTGGCTAGAATCGCATTTCGCGGTTGTAGGGCTTGCCCAGGTCGGTGGGGCCCAGTTGGCGGGCCTTGCGGGCCAAGGCCAGGACCACGATGACGAGGACATAGGGAAGCATGACCGCGAACTCGTAGGGGAATTTGATGCCCCACACCTGCATGGACAGCTGGAAGGACTGGGCGATGCTGAACAGCAGGGCGCCCCCCAGAATGCCCAGGGGACTCCAGCGCCCGAAGTAGACCAGGGCCACCGCGATGAACCCCCGGCCCGCCACGAGATCATCCGAAAACATCTTGGCTTGGGCGAGGGAGAGGTAGGCGCCCGCCAGCCCCGCCATGGCGCCACCCAGCATCAGGGCCTGATAGCGCGTGCGGACCACGTTGATGCCCATGGTGTCCGCGGCGCGGGGGTGGGTTCCCACGGCCCGGACCTTGAGCCCCCAGGGGGTCTTGTAGAGCAGGAACCAGCTCGCGGGTACCAGAAGGAAGGCCACGTAGGCCATGGGGTTGTGGTTGAAGAACACCCCCCCCAGGAAGGGGATCCGGGAGAGCCAAGGGATGGGCATGGCCAGGATCCCCTCCACGCCCGTGACGCCTCCCACGAAGTGGCGGAACAGGGTGCCGGAAAGGCCCCAGCCGAGCATCTGAAGGCCGATCCCGGCGATGCCCTGGGAGGCTCCAAAGGTCACGGTGACGAGGGCGAACAGGAGACCCAGGGCAGCACCGACCCCCAGCGCGCCGGCCAACCCCAGGAGATTGCCGTAGGGCGCCATGGGCCCAGCTTTGAGAAAATAGGGCAGCATGAAGCCCACGAAGGCCCCCATGCACATGATGCCGTCGCAGCCGAGGTTGAAGACCCCTGCCCTCTGGTTGAAATTCTCCCCCAGGGCGGCCAGAAGGATGGCCACCGAGAAGGGCACGGCCAGGCAGAGGACGTTGAAGGTCATGACGCCGGGGTTCAAGGCTGGGCTCCTTTCTTGGGCTTGAAGCCCGACCACCATCGGAACAGGCGCGCCTGGGCGTAGGAATTCCGCAGGAAACTCTGGGCGGACACGATGGCGAGGATGATCACTCCCTGCAGCACCAGAACCATGTTCGCCGGCACCCCTGCGGAGCGCTGGGTCATGTCCGCCCCGATCAGCAGGATGCCGAAGAAGATGGAAGAGGGGATGATGCCCCCGGGGTGGAGCATGCCGAAGAGGGCCACGACGATGCCCGCGAAGCCGTAGCCCGACGAGATGCCTTCAATGGCGCGGTGGTGGACGCCCGTCACCTCGACGGCCCCAGCCAGACCAGCGAAGCCCCCGGCCAGGAGCATGGCGATGACCAGGTACCGTTCCACGGGGATGCCCGCGTAGCGGGCGGCTTTGGCCCCTGCCCCAGCGGCGCGCATGCGGTAGCCGAGGGTGGTCTTCCAGAGCAGCACGTAGACCAGGAGAGCCGCCACCAAGGCGAGGATAAGCCCCGTGTGCAGGCGCGTGCCCGGGACGATGTAGTCCATTATCGCCGCCTCGGGCAGGCGCATGGACTGAGGGGTGCCGGAACCCGTTTCCAGTTCATTGGGATCCAGCATGGGACCACGCAGAAAGAAGGTGTGCACCTGGACAGCGATGTAGTTGAGCATCACCGTGCTGAGGATCTCGTTCACCTGAAGCCGGGCACGGAGCCAACCTGCGATGCCGCCCCACAGGGCCCCGCCCAACGCGCCGGCCAGGAGCACCAGGGGCAGGAGGATCCCCTTGGGAAGGCCCGGAAGGGCCAGGGCCACGGCCGTGGAGGCAAGGACGCCCATCTGGATCTGGCCTTCGGCACCAATGTTGAGAATCCCGCTGCGGAAGGAAATGGCGATCCCCAGGCCCACAAGGAGCAGGGGAACGGCGCGCACCAGGACTTCCGTCACCCCGAACACATCGGAGAGGGGCCCCATGAGGATGGTCTTGTAGGTCTCCAGGGGACTGGCGCCGATGGAAAAGAGCACCAGGGCCACCACCAAGGCGGCGACGAGGGAGACCGCGAGAATGACCGCTCCGCCGAAGATGATCCTCTGCTTATTCATGCACGGCTCCGGCGGATGGAAGGGCTGAGGCCGCAGGCTCAGGGGGCGAGTCGGTGTCGGTCAGCCCGGCCATGAGGATGCCCAACCGCTCCCGGGTGGCCTCCACGGCCGGAAGGGTTTTGAGGATCTTCCCCTTGTAGATCACCGCGATGCGATCCGAGAGATTCATGACCTCTTCCAGTTCCTCGGAAATGAGCACGATGCCGACCCCCTTCCGCCGATGGTCGAGCAGCTGGGAATGGATGAATTCCTGGGCGCCCATATCGATACCCCGGGTGGGGTAGACGGCCACCAGGGCCTTGGGGCCCCGGGCAATCTCGCGGGCCAGAATGACCTTCTGGATGTTCCCGCCGGACAGGGCCCCTGTGGCGGTGCTCGTGGATGGACACCGGATGTCGAAGCCTGCTTTCAGCTGATCGGCATGGCGATCGATCTCCCTCCGTCGAAGGAAGGACAGCTTACTGAATTGCTGGGATGCGAAATCCTTGAGGATGAAGTTGTCCTTCACGGAGAAGGAAGGGACGATGCCTTCCGTCTGCCGATCCTCGGGGACATAGCCCATGCCCGCATCGATGATCGCGCGGGGGGAACAGTTCGCAAGGTTTTGGCCTTCAAACAGGATCTCCCCGGATTCCACGGCGCGCAGACCCGCCAAGGTGTCAGCTAATTCCCGCTGGCCGTTGCCGGACACACCGGCCACACCGAGGATCTCCCCGGCCCGCAGTTCCAGGTTCAGTCCGTCGAGGACCAGGTTGCCCCGATCACCGCGCACACAGAGGTTCTTCACCGAAAGGAGAGGCTTGCCCGGTCGGCCTGTTCCCTCGTTGCGGGGCAGGGTGACCTCGTGGCCCGTCATGAGGGCGGCCAGCTCCGCGGGCTCGTGGTTCACCGTATGCCCGTTGAAGACCACCGCCCCATGGCGCAGGATGGAGACCCGGTCGGACAGAGCCTTCACCTCGTTGAGCTTGTGGCTGATGAAAATGATGGCGAGTTCGGAGGCCATGCGCTGCAGGCGCTCGATGAGATCGTCCGTCTCCTGGGGGGTGAGGGCTGAGGTGGGTTCATCGAGAATGAGGAGCCGTGCGCCCAGGCAGAGGGTCTTCACCAGTTCCACCCGCTGCTGTTCGCCCACGGAGAGCTGCCAGATGTAGGCGTCGGGATTCACGGGCAGTTCATACCGTTCGGACACCTCCCGGATCCTCCTGGCCGCGCCCTTGATATCCAGCCACATGAAGTGATGGAGCTGCTTTAGACCCAGGGCCAGGTTCTCTGCCACGGTCATGTTGGGCACGAGCATGAAATGCTGATGCACCATGCCGATGCCGCGGGCGTAAGCATCCCCGGGCGTGCGGAAATGGACCTCTTCACCGTTCACGAAGAGGCTTCCCGAGTCCGGCCGATAGAGCCCCATGATGATGTTCATGAGGGTGGTCTTGCCCGCCCCGTTCTCCCCCACCAGGGCCAGCACCTCGCCCCGGCGCACCTGGAGAGAAATGCCGTCACAGGCCAGGACACCCGGGAACCGCTTGGTGATGCCTTCCAGCTTGAGTTCGGAAATGGGCTCCAGCATGGCTGTCATGAGTGATTCCGGTCAGAGTTACAGATCAAATGAAAAAACTGATTCACCACCAAGACACCAAGACACCAAGAAAAGCAGAAATATGTTTTGCAGTTCTTCTCGGTATCACCTGCGGCGTTACACGAGATAAACAGAAACTTGGCGTCTTGGCGCCTTGGCGGTAAGTCCTTTTTATTTAGAGCTTGATGGCCTTCCAGTCGAGCTTGAGCTTGCCGGAAGTCAGATCTTCCTTGGCCTTCTCCACCGCTTTCCTGATGGCAGGGGTCAGAACTTTGGGGTCCATCTTGGCGTTGAAGACAAAATTGAATCCGCCATTGGCGAACTGGAGGGGCAGGCTTTCCCCCCCCTTGACGCCAGCGGCGCGCTTGGCAATCAGGGTTTCCACCACAGCGGCATAGTTGTAGCCAGCGGCGGCGATCACCCTCGAGCCTTCAGGGATGTTCAACTGGGCGG
This sequence comes from Holophagaceae bacterium, assembly GCA_025355915.1. Classification (GTDB taxonomy): domain Bacteria; phylum Acidobacteriota; class Holophagae; order Holophagales; family Holophagaceae; genus Geothrix. The sequence continues at coordinate 2,057 of JANXYT010000198.1, read as the reverse complement.
TATCCTGGCCCACCCAAAGCACCTGTCCGGGAGTGGCGGCAACAGCACGCAGAGCCCCGATGGCCTGCTGGGCAGAACCGGTAAGGATGTCGGCGCCATCCTTGAGCTGGGTCTGGGCCAGTTCCCCGGCCTTCACGAAGTCGCCGAAACTGCCGGTGAAGGCCACCCGGACCGAGGCCTTGGGATTGGCGGCCTTCACACCCATCATGAAGCCGCGGGTGTAGCGGGCGGAGTCACCGCCGTCCACGGGTCCCACGTTGCCGATCTTGTTGGTCTTGGTGACCATGCCGGCGATGATGCCGTTCAAGTAGCCGGTCTCTTCGCTATAGGGGGTGTAGGTGAAGACGTTCTTGGGGCCGATGTTCGCGCTGGTGCCGTAGGCAAAGGTGGTATTGGGAAACACCCCGGCCATTTCGGTGACCAGGTTGTTGTACTGGGCGCCGTGGCAGATGATGATGTCGAAACCCTTGGAGGCGTATTGCCGGGCCGCGGAACCTGCGTCGACCGGTTTCATTTTTTCGCTATGGCTGTACTCCACGAGGTTCGGGCCGTACTTCTTTTGGACCGATAGGATGGCGTCGTGCATGGACTGGCACCAGCCCTTGTCGTCCACCGTGGATTCCACGATGAGGGCGATGCGGACCTTGGACGCGGGCGGGGCCGCTTTCGCGGTGCCACCGAAGAGCCCAAAGATGGATGCCGCGGTCAAAGCAGCCTTGAAGAAGGTCTTCATGCGTGTCTCCTGTCTGGTCGGAATCTGGATTCCGAGGGGGTGATGGCTGGTGGAGCGGGAGAGAAGGATCGTGGCGAGCGGAGCCCCTTCGTGGCCTAGAACCTTGCCCAGAGCCGGGAGGCCAGCTCCCGGCTTCTGGCTGCCAGGGCAGCCTCATCCACGTCGATGGCAAGGCGTTTGCCTTCCATGAGCACCTGGCCCGCGCAGATGGTGGTATCCACCGTCGCCTGGGAGATACCGAAGATGAGGTGCCCCAGAACGGTGTCGCCATTCAAGGGCGTGGGGGGATGGTAGTCCACCAAGATGAGGTCGGCGGCGGCGCCCTCCTGCAGGGTGCCGAGGGGGAAACCCCAGATCTGGCTGGCGAGTTCTGGATTCCCCACGAAGAGCGTGTTGGCCACTTCCATGAACGCGCAGCTTGGGTTTTCCTGGCGAAGATGCTGGGCCCACAGGGCCACCCGAACCTCCTCCAGCATGTTCACGGTCATGGCATCGGTGCCCAAACCCACCCGGACGCCCCGCGCCGTGAGCTTGAGCAAGTCGGCGATGCCCACGGCATTGTTGAGGTTGGACTGGGGGTTGTGGGCCACGAAGGTGCCTGTGGCTGCCAGGAGGTCGATGTCCGCATCGGTGACGTGTACCGCGTGGGCCGCGATGCTGGCCCGGCCCAGCAGCCCGTGGGCATGAAGCCGGGCCGTGGGGGTGAGTCCGTACTTCTGGAGGTTGACCGCCACGTCCGAGGCCGCCTCGGCCATGTGTACGTGGAAGCCGGTGCCCAGATCCCGGCCCAGGGCCGCGGCCCGGTCCAGGGTCGCATCGGAGAGGGTGAAGGCGGCATGGAGGCCGAAGCGGGCGCGAAGCTGGGGATCACCTTCTGCTTTGCAACGCCGGGCGAACCGGGCGTTCTCCTCCAGGCCTTCGGCGGCGATGGCCGCCCCGTCCCGGTCCGAGACCTCGTAGCAGAGGCAGGCCCGCACTCCCGAGGCCTTGATGGCCTTGGCAATGCGATCCAGGGAACCGGTGACGGCGAAGGGACTGGCGTGGTGATCCACCAGGGTCGTGGTGCCCTTGCGGATGGCGTCCAGGAGCACCACCTGAGCGCTCACCTCCACATCGTCCAGGCTCAACTGGCGGTCCAGGCGCCACCAGAGGTTATCGAGCACTTCCTGAAAATTGGCACTGGGTGCGGCCTGGCCCAGCCCCCGCACCAGCGTGGAATAGAAGTGCATGTGGGCGTTTACCAAGCCAGGCATGACCACCTGGCCACCCGCATCAATCACCTTGTCGAAAGGACCGGGGATGGTCTCCCGGGGCGCGATCCGGG
>JANXYT010000193.1 GCA_025355915.1 Holophagaceae bacterium | reverse complement strand
GGCCGGTTCAGGTTGGCGGCGGCGATGGCGAAGCGGACATCCTCCAGGGCCAGGCCCTGGGCGCTCAACAGGGCGGGGTTCACATCCACGCGCACCGCGGGCAGGGCGCCGCCCCAGACGAATACCTGGCCCACGCCCTGGATCTGCGACAGTTTCTGCTGGAGCACGGAGGAGGCGATGTCGTACATGCGCTCCCGGGAGATCAGCTTCGAGGTGAGGGCCAGGAGCATGATCGGCGAATCCGCCGGATTCACCTTGCGGTACGAAGGGTTGTTCGGCAGGTTGGCGGGCAGATCGCCCCGGGCCGCGTTGATGGCCGCCTGCACGTCGCGCCCGGCGGCGTCGATGTTCCGCCCGAGGTCGAACTGGAGGGTGATATTGGTGGATCCCAGCGAGCTGGACGACGTCATTTCGGTGATGCCGGCGATGCGTCCGAACTGGCGCTCCAGGGGCGTGGCCACCGAGGAGGCCATGGTTTCGGGGCTGGCCCCGGGCAGGCCCGCCTGCACCTGGATGGTGGGAAACTCCACCTGCGGCAGCGGCGACACCGGCAGGAACTGGTAGGAGATGGCGCCGAGCAGGGCCAGGGCTACGGTCAGCAGCGTGGTGGCCACGGGTCTGCGGATGAAGGGCGTCGAGATGCTCATGTTCTGGGCTCCAAACGTTCCGTTTGGAGACAGCTGCCGCCGGGGCGGCAGCGGGGGATGGAGCGTGAAAGAGGCGTCATGTTTTTATGTTTTTGGGCGAAGCCCCATGCGCGCCGCGCAAGCGGCGTGCTAGGCGGTCGAAGGCCAGATAGATCACGGGGGTGGTGTAGAGCGTCAGCACCTGGCTGAAGATGAGGCCGCCCACGATGACGATGCCCAGGGGCCGCCGAAGCTCGGCGCCCACGCCGGAACCCAGGGCCAGGGGTACGCCGCCCAGCATGGCCGCCAGGGTGGTCATGATGATGGGCCGGAAGCGCAGCAGGGAGGCCTGGTAGATGGCCTCTTCCGGCGGCAGACCGTCCTTGCGTTCAGCATCCAGCGCGAAGTCGATCATCATGATGGCGTTCTTCTCGACGATGCCGATGAGCAGGATGATGCCGATGAGGGCGATGACGCTGAAATCCGTGCGGCAGAGCATGAGCGAGAGCAGGGCGCCCACCCCCGCCGATGGCAGCGTCGAAAGGATCGTGATGGGGTGGATGTAGCTTTCGTACAGCACGCCCAGCAGGATGTAGACCGTCAGCACCGCCGCCAGGATCAGCAGCGGCGTATTGGTGAGCGAGGCCCCGAAGGCCTGGGCGGTACCTTGGAAGCCCGCCTTGAGGCTGGGGGGCAGGTCCATGTCCTGCCGGGCCGCCTGGACGGCCTTCACGGCGTGGCCCAGGGAGGTGCCCGGGGCCAGGTTGAAGGACACGGTGGCCGTGGGGAACTGACCCTGATGGCTGATGGCGAGGGGTGCGGTCACCACCTCGATGCGGGTGAAGGCGCTGAGGGGAACGGAGCCGCCCGAGGCCGACCGGACGTAGATGCTCTGGAGATCCTCCGGCCGCTGGTACTGGCCGGGCCGGGCCTCCAGCACCACGCGGTACTGGTTCAGCTGGGTGAACATGGTGGAAATTTGTCGCTGGCCGAAGGCGTCGTAGAGGGCGTCGTCCAGCATCTGGGGCGTGATGCCCAGGCGCGACGCCGTGGTCCGGTCGAGGGTGATGCGGATCTGGAGGCCCGCATTCTGCTGGTCACTGGCCACATCCCGCAACTCGGGGAGGGCGGAGAACCGGTCCACGAAGCGGGGCACCCACTCACCCAGTTCCTTGGGATCGGCGTCCTCCAGTGTGTACTGGTACTGGGTGCGGCTCACGCGGTCCTCCACTGTGAGGTCCTGCACGGGCTGGAGGTAGAGGCGGATGCCCTCCACTTTATTCACTTGAGGCTGGAGCCGCAGGATGACGTCGCTGGCACTGAGGCCACGCTCGTCGAGGGGCTTGAGGTTGATCTGGATGCGGCCGCTGTTGAGCGTGGTGTTGGTGCCGTCGATGCCGATGAAGGAGGATAGGCTTTCCACGGCAGGGTCCTTGAGGATCTCGGCGGAGAGTGCCTGCTGCCGCTCGGCCATGGCCGGGAAGGAGACGGTTTGCGGAGCCTCGGAGATGCCCAGGAGCACGCCCGTATCCTGCACGGGGAAGAAACCCTTGGGAATGGCGATATACAGCAACACCGTGGAAGCCAGGGTGGCCATGGCCACGATCATGGTGCCGGTCTGGTGCTTCAGCACCCAGGCCAGGGTGCGGCCATAAAAGGCGATGATCCGCTGGAAGACCCGCTCGGAGGACTGGTAGAAGCGGCCCTGCTCTTCGGGCGGCGTGTGCTTCAGCAGCTTGGCGCACATCATGGGCGTGAGCGTCAGTGACACCACGGCCGATACCAGGATGGTGACGCTGAGGGTGACGGCGAATTCACGGAAGAGCCGGCCCACGATATCGCCCATGAAGAGCAGGGGGATGAGCACCGCGATCAGGGAAACCGTCAGCGACAGGATGGTGAACCCGATCTGCGCGGAGCCCTTCAGCGCGGCTTCGAGGGGCGACTCTCCTTCCTCGATGTATCGCATGATGTTTTCGATCATCACGATGGCATCGTCCACCACGAACCCCGTCGAGATTGTCAATGCCATGAGCGTGAGGTTGTTCAGGCTGTAGCCCAGCAGGTACATCACCCCGAAGGTGCCCACCAGCGACAGCGGCACGGCCACGCTGGGGATGACCGTGGCGGCCAGGGTGCGCAGGAACAGGAAGATCACCATCACCACCAGGCCGATGGTCAGCATCAGTTCGAACTCGACGTCCTCTACAGAGGCACGGATGGTGATAGTACGGTCGGTGAGGACGGTAAGTTCCACGGCGGCGGGCAGGGAAGCCCGGAGCTGGGGCATCAGGTTTTTCACCCGGTCCACCACGGCGATGATGTTGGCGCCGGGCTGCCGCTGGATGTTGAGGATGACGGCGGGGGCGAGATTCGGACCAGGCTCCGCCTGGGCCGGGCTCGGGGGGCCAGGGGGGGGCACTCGGGGCTCTTTGGCACCGAGTGCCCCTCCCTGACGGGATTGACCCTTCCAGGCGGCGAGGCGGACGTTTTCGACATCGTCGGTGACGGTGGCGATCTCGGAGAGCACCACGGGGGCGCCATTCCGGTACGCCACGATGAGGGGACGGTAGTCCTCGCTGGAAAGCAGCTGGTCGTTGGCGCCGATGGCGTAGGCCTGGCGGAGGCCGTCGAAGCTGCCTTTGGCCTGGTTCACGTTGCTCAGGGCCACAGCCGTGCGCACGTCGCCCAGGGTGAGCCCCTTGGCCGCCAGGGCCGCGGGGTTGGCCTGGATCCGCACCGCGGGCTTCTGGCCGCCGCTGATGCTCACGAGGCCCACGCCGGGCAGCTGCGAGATTTTCTGGGCCAGCCGGGTGTCGGCGAAGTCCTCCACCTTGGACAGAGGCAGGGACTTCGAGGTGAGGGCCAGGGTAAGGATGGGTGAGTCGGCGGGGTTGATCTTGCTGTAGATGGGCGGATTGGGGAGGTCGCGGGGCAGGTAGGTCCCCGCAGCGTTCACCGCCGCCTGCACCTGCTGCTCGGCCACGTCAATGTTCAGATCCAGCACGAACTGGAGGGTGATGACGGAGCTGCCTCCAGAGCTGGTGGAGGACATGCGGTTCAGGCCGGGCAACTGGCCGAACTGGCGCTCCAGGGGCGCGGTAATGGCCGAGGCCATGACGTCGGGGCTGGCGCCCGGGTAGAAGGTGACCACCTGGATGGTGGGGTAGTCCACCTGGGGCAGGGCCGAGACGGGCAGCTGACGGAAGGCCAGCAGGCCCACCAGCAGCATTCCCACCATCAGCAGCGAGGTGGCGATGGGCCGGAGGATGAAGGGTCGTGATGGGTTCACAGCGCACTTCCTGTGCGCTGCCCTGCGGGCTTGGCTCGGGCTTCGCCCTCGGGCCTTCGGCCCCGCAATCGGCTTCGCCGATTCGGCCCTAGCCCGCCTGCGCTTCGCTTCGGCGGCATGGTCGCCAGCGTCAAAGTGGCACTTCGCCCCTCCTGTGTGCTCACACCGCCACTCCAGGTAAAAACATGAAACCGCAGATGACGCAGATGGCGCAGATAATACGTTGGGCCCATGGATTCCGCAGATAGAGGCAACTTACAAAACGGGATTTGAACACCCATCTTGGGATCCATGCTTGTTGGGTCGGTGCCCATCTGCGAAATCTGCGACATCTGCGGTTCCAACTTTTTGATTTCTTGTTGTGATGCGCAGAGGCGGTAGGCCGGTGCGTGCATCGCCTCAGCCCTTGGCGCCGGCGGGCTTGGGCAGAGCGACCTTGCTGCCAGGGCGCAGCTTCTCGAGGCCATCGGTGACGACGGTCTCGCCGCCCGAGAGGCCCTTGGTCACGGCGGTGTTATCGCCATCGGTGCCCTGGACCTCGATGGTGCGAAGGTCCACAGTGCTGTCGGGCTTCACCACGTAGACGAAGACACCCTGGGGGCTGCGCTGGACCGCAGCGGTCGGGACGATCACGATGCCGCGCAGCGTGTCCACCAGCAGCTGCGCGTTCACGAACTGGTTGGGGAAGAGGGCTTTGTCGTCGTTGGAGAATAGGGCCTTCATCCGCACGGTGCCGGTGCTGGGATCCACCTGGTTGTCGATGGCCGCGAGCACGCCTGCTCCGAGGCGGGTTTTGAGGTCCCGGTCCCAGGCTTCCACCGGGAGTTTTCCGGCCTTGGCATTCTGGCTCATGACCTTCTGGATGTTGTCGGCGGGCACTGCGAACACCACATTGATCGGCTGGATCGGCGCAAGGGTAGCCAGGCCGTTGGCATCGGTGGCGCGCACCATGTTCCCGGCGTCCACGAGGCGGAGCCCCACCCTGCCCGAGATGGGCGCGGTGATGCGGCTGTAGACGAGGTTCAGCTTCGCGCTCTCCACCTGGGCCTGGTCGGACTTGAGGGCCGCCTGGAACTGGGCCACCGAAGAGACCTGGGTGTCCCGCTGCTGGCGGGAGATGATGCCCTGTTGCACGAGGCCCTCCAGGCGCTTCAGGTCTGCCGCCGCATTCTGGTAGGCGGCCTGGTCCTTGGCTAGCTGGCCCTCGGCCTGCATGAGCTGGACCTGGAAGGGGCGGGGATCGATCTCGGCCAGGAGGTCGCCCGCCCGCACCATCTGGCCTTCGGTAAAGACCACGCGCACCAGTTGGCCGTCCACACGACTCTTCACCGTGACGCTGTTGAGGGCCGTGACGGTGCCGAGCCCCGTAAGATGGACCGCCATGTCACCCTTCCTGGCCTGGGCCACGGTGACGGGCACGGGGCGTCCGGCCGGGTTGACGGCGGGGGCCTTTTTCCCGTTGCGGAAGAAGAGAAACGCCCCCAGCAGCAAGGCGCCAACGACGATGGCCCAGAGGCGCCATCCGCGCAGAACGGCGGGACGGGTGGAAGCGGATTCAGCGGAGATGGAATCGGAAGGGTTCATGTGAGGTGGAGCCTTATGTCTGGAATCCAGTGGAAGAGGTCGACCGGCTGCTGCTCAAAAGGTAAGAGGAAAGAACTTCACTTCCAAGACACCGAGGGCACCAGGAACCGCATGGGCCTTCGGTCCTTCGCTTTTCTGGGTGGCTTGGTGGTGATCCTTGGTTGTTCTTGAAACGAGGTCAGGGACGAATGACGCGACCCGGGCCCTTGCCTGAGGCGACGGAGAAAAGGGTTTCCCAGGTGACAAAATCGGCCCGGGGTTTCCATTCGGGCCACGCAGCCGGATCGAAGGTGGCGGCCACGGCTGCGGCATCCTTGCCGGGGTGGGCCTTCACATGGGCCTGCACGGCCTGCAGGAAATCGCGGTAGCGGAGCAGCTCCTTCTTGCCGCAGACGGGGCCGTGGCCGGGGATGATGCGGGCGCCGTCAGGGATCCACGAGGCCACGGACGCCACCTGGGCCACCAGGCCGTCGAAGTTGCCGCCGCTTTCAACATCGATGTAGGGCAGCATCCCCAGGAAGAAGAGGTCGCCCATGTGCATGGCGAGCCCCGACGGAATCCCCACGATCACATCGCCGTCCGTATGGCCTGGGCCCAGGTGCAGCAGGTGGATCTCCGCACCGTCCAGGTGGATGTTCAGGCGGGCCCGTTCTGTCGGATCCTCGGAGCCCAGGGCCAGCTCGGGCAAGCCGCCGCGCTTGGCGGGATCGAGCTTGGCCTGTTCAGTCACCATGCGCTTGCGGACATTGGCGTGGGCGATGATGGCCGAGACCTGCTTTTCGAGCACCACGTTGCCCCCCACGTGATCTGGATGGCCGTGGGTATTGACGAGGTACTTGATGGGCTTGTCCGTCACGGAGCGCACGGCTTCCACCAGCCCGGGCACCAGCCGCTCGAACTGGTCGTCGATGAGCACCGCATGCTTCGCCGTCACGATGAGGCCGATGTTTCCGCCCTGGCCGAAGATGCAATAGACGTTTTCGGCGACCTTTTCCACCTGGTGGATCTTGGGCGCCTCGGGGGGGGCGGCGCGGTGCTTGGCGTGAGCCGAGAGCGGCGCCGCCACGCATACCGCAAGCGCAAGGCCAAAGGCGGTCAACACACGCATGGCACCTCCATGGATGGACAAAGCGAGCTGGCCCCTGGAAACCCGGGCCGGATCAGAACGCGGCGACAGCTTCATCGCCGGAGCTGGAGGAAGGCATCCCCACAAGCATGTCATCCAGATTCGAGATCATCGCGATCAGCCCACGGCGGATGATGCCCTGCTCGTCCAGGCTGAGGTTGGCCACAAGGGCCGCCTTGATCTCAGAAGCCAGGCCCTGAAGTTCCTGGGCCAGGGGAAGGGCGGCGGGGGCCAGGCTGATGAGGATGCGGCGGCCATGCCTGGGGTCCGGCTGGGTGCGGAGCAGGCCGCGGCCCACCATCGCCTTGACCACTCGGCTGGCCGTGGGGTCGTCCATCCAGACCTGTTGGGACAGGGGATGCAGGGAGGTCGGTCCCTGCTCCAACAGCACCAGCATGACCCAGAACTGCTGAATGGTGAGGTTGTAGGATGCAAGACGGGCCACCACCACATGCTTCAGGCGGCGGCGTACGGCCGCGGCCAGAGTGCCTAGGCCAGCGTGGGTGAGGGTGTCGGGCATGGGTTCTTGCATAAGCAAGAATCCTGTGGCCGGACAAGCCTCGTGTCAAGGGGTATGCTTACTTTCCCCGCGCGCTGGTCCTGGATGGATGACGGCCACGCTCACCACGGGGAGCCGAACCGGAGGAGGGACGCGGTGCGCGGGCGGGTCCTCGTCCCCGTCCACCCCCCTGCCGCCCAGTCTGAATGGGTTCGGCGGGAATGCTGGGATCCGGGGCATAGCCCTGGATCACGTCTTTGGGCAGTGCCTTGCGCAGCAGCTTCTCGATGTCCTTGAGCAGGTTGTGCTCGTCCACGCAGACCAGCGACATGGCCTCGCCCTCAGTGCCCGCCCGGCCCGTGCGGCCGATGCGGTGGATGTAGTCCTCCGGCACCTGGGGCAGTTCGTAGTTCACCACGTTGGGCAGGCTGTCGATGTCGAGGCCGCGCGCCGCGATATCCGTGGCCACGAGCACCCGCACCGCACCGCGCTTGAAATCCTCCAGCGCCTTGATGCGCTGGGGCTGGCTCTTGTTGCCGTGGATGGCCATGGAACTGATGCCGTCCTTGTCCAGCTGTTCAGAGAGGCGGTTGGCCCCGTGCTTGGTGCGGGTGAATACCAGCACCTGCTGGAGCTTCCGGCTGGTGATGAGGTGGGACAAAAGGGCCCGCTTGCGCTCGCGGTCCACCGGGTGGACGACCTGTCGGACGAGCTCGGCGGCGGTGTTCTCCGGCGTGATCTCCACGGTGGCGGGGGTCTTCAGGAACTTTGAAGCCAGCTGCTTGATGTCGTCCGTGAACGTGGCCGAGAAGAGCAGGGTCTGCCGCTTCGCCGGCAGCAGGCCGATGATCTTCTGGATGTCGCGGATGAAGCCCATGTCGAGCATCCGGTCGGCTTCGTCCAGGATCAGAACCTCGAGGTGGCTGAAGTTCAGGTTGCCCTGCCCCTGGTGGTCCAGCAGGCGGCCCGGGGTGGCGACGACGATCTCAACGCCGGCGCGCAGGGCTTTGGTCTGGGCATTGATGTTCACGCCGCCAAAGATGGTGGTGGACCGCAGCGGGAGGTGTTTGCCGTAGGTGCGGACGCTTTCCTCCACCTGCATGGCCAACTCGCGGGTGGGCGTGAGGATGAGGGCGCGAATGGGGTGGCGCGCGGGGGAGGCCGAGGAACTGGCATGGGGCGCCAGCAGCTGCAGCAGGGGCAGGGTGAAGCCGGCAGTCTTGCCCGTGCCGGTCTGGGCCCGGCCCATGAGGTCGCGGCCTTCCAGCACCAGGGGAATCGCCTGGATCTGGATGGGGGTGGGGTGTTCGTAGCCCTGCTCGCGTACGGCGCGCAGGAGCTCAGGCAATAGCCCGAGGGAATCGAAGGACATGGCTTGCTCCTGGAAGGGCCCGCCCTCGTGAGACATGCTCCGGGGGCCCGGTCAGGGCAAGGTAGAAGGAGGTTCGGACTGAGCAGCGGCGGAGACCGGGGGTCGCCTGCGATCACGAAGGGCATAGTCTACCGTACAAGTCGGAATTTGGCCAAGTCGGTTTTTTCAAACCACATTTGCGGGTGCATGGCTGTCGTTCCTCGAAATTTAATGGGCATATTTAGCCCTTTTCAGAGGGTAACTGGGGCGAAAAAACAAACTCTGGAGCGGGTCTTGACTATGAGACACCCGGAGCCACTGTTGGAAAGACCTCCTGACAACTCCTGTTCCCGCGCCCGTGCTTTCCCGGCACGTTTCGCCCGATATAAGGGCGTCCCTTCGTTTATTTTGCAATTATCGTTTTTTTCATTTTACAACCCGCTCGTCCAGAAACCCCGGAGCCGCCATGCGCCGCCT